>CANREH010000113.1 GCA_947629585.1 uncultured Lachnospiraceae bacterium
TCATTTACTGAGATTAAATTTGATTTGCGGTATTATTAATTTTGAATCTTGATTTTAGTTTCCGAGGAGGTCTAGTATTTCAAAGATTTTATAGAGGAACCAATGTGACGGATAAACAGGGGTTTGGAATCGGGTTATATTTAGCCAGAGAAGTTTTAAGAAAACAGCAGGGGTATATGAAAATAAAATCTGACCTGAATCAGGGAACTACGGTTGAAATCTTCTTATCCCGCAGTGATTTTTAATCAAGGCTTTTTTCTCAATCTTTCATTATGTCAAAATTGTCATTTTTGAGAAAGATTTGAGAAAGAAGTCTTTGTTATTATGGTAACAGTTCAGCCATATTATTAGGGCAAGGGAAAGGAAGAGGAAGAATGAATATTTTATCAGTCAGGAATTTAAAAAAATATTATCATACGGGAGAGAATACGGTAAAAGCATTGGACGGTATCAATTTAGATGTTGGTAAAGGGGAATTTTTAGCGGTTGTTGGAACTTCTGGAAGCGGGAAATCTACCCTGTTATATATGCTTGGCGGACTGGATAATCCGACTTCGGGAGAAGTCCTTATTGACGGGAGAAATATATCGGGATTATCCCGTGATGAACTAACTGTTTATCGAAGAAGAAAAATAGGATTTGTATTTCAAAACTATAATCTTTTGCCGCTTATGAATGTATATGAAAATATTGTGCTTCCTGTCAAGCTGGACGGTATCAAACCGGATAATGATTATATTGAGGGAATCCTTCAATTATTAAAATTAGAAGATAAAAAATATTTTATGCCAAATCAGTTATCCGGCGGGCAGCAGCAGCGCGCGGCGTTAGCGAGAGCTTTAGCGGTGAAACCTGATATTATTCTTGCTGATGAACCGACAGGGAATCTTGACAGCCGGACAAGCCAGGATGTTTTAGGCTTAATAAAAATTTCAAGTCAAAATCTGGCTCAGACAATTGTAATGATTACGCACAATGAAGAAATTGCTCAAATGGCAGACAGGATTATCCGCATAGAAGATGGAAAAATTGTGAAAGGCGGTGAGTAATAATGCTCAAGGTCAATAACAAAAAGGTCATTTATGAACTTGCTAAAACGACATATCAGGCTAATAAAAAAAGAAATTTATTAACCATAACAGCTATTTTTTTGACAACATTTTTGCTCTGTACCGTAATCTCTGTTGGATTAAGCTATTGGGATACCGTTACTTTAAGGCAGCGGAGAATGCAAGGAATTGATTATGATATTGAATTGACAGAACCAAGGGACGATCAGGTATCTGTCATACGAAAAATGGATCGTGTAAAATATGCAGGGCTTAACGTGAAGTGTGGAATGGTATCAAAATATCAGGATAAAGAATTAGATAAGCTGAAATTATATTGGCTGGATGATATCTGTTGGAAAAAACAAACAATTCCAGCATTGGATTATTATAAAGGCAGTTATCCAACCGGAGAAAATGAAATTATGCTTTCACAAAGCGCTTTCAGCTCTATGGGAATTAAAAATCCCAAAGTGGGTATGAAACTGACGTTCTTATACCAGACTTTAGCAGAAAACAGCGAGAATAACGATACAGAAAAAACCTTTATTTTAAGCGGCTGGTTTTTGGATTATACAGGCGTGGATAAGGGATATATTTCAGAAAAATTTTATCAGTCAACAGAAGTTTTACAGACGGATTTAACGCAGGGAACATTAAAAATCTCATTGAAAAATCCTCTGTATTCTGAACATGATATTATAGAAATGCAGAATCAAATCAGCTTATCTGGAAGCCAGATTATAGAGGCGGATTATGATACCATTTCTAATTTCCTAAAGGCTATGGCTGGTTTATTGGTATTATTAGTCATGGTTTTTATGAGCGGATATTTGTTTATTTACAATACATTATACATTTCTGTCAATCGGGATATATGGTTTTTGGGGCAGCTTAAAACAATCGGGACAACCTCTGTTCAGATAAAAAAGATGATATCGATACAAATGTTATGGAACGCAATGGTAGGAATACCATCAGGGTTGGTTTGTTCGGCAATCGTTGGGAAAATAATGATTCCTCAATTATTACACACCCTCAATCCAGTGATTGCAGCAAATGAAGTTGGGGCGATTTCTTTTTGGGTATTTATAACCGCTGCTGTTTTTTCTTTTGCAACAACAATGATAAGCAGTCAAAAACCGGCGAAAATAGCTGTGAATTGCTCTCCTGTTGAAGCAATGAAGTATATAGGAGTAATGCCTGTAAAAATAAAAAACAAAAAAAGAACGGGCGGAGATATCCTCTCTATGGTAACAAGGAATCTGTTTCGGGATAAGAAGCAATTCGTGATTATTATGTGTTCGCTGAGTCTGGCGGTATCACTTTTCTTAATTATCAATGTTGTGGTTTATGCTAATAATGCAAAAAATATTTTGAACTGCTCTTATGATTATGATATAAGGCTTTTAAATCAGACCTTACTTTCCGATCATGAGGAGCAGGTTATCTGTTCGGAATTTATTGAACAAATAAAATCCATAGAGGGAGTGAAAGATGTGCGGGTTTTAAAATCAGCGACAGCAGTTGTTCCATATCAGGAAAATGTTTATGGAGAGTATTACAGAGAATTGTATGATTCCAGATATTCCCCGGGCAATTATGAAAAAGATATCAAGTTATATAGAAACCAGCCAGATCATGATTTGTTCAGCTGCAGGATTGTAGGAATTGATGAATCAGAATTTGACAGGATAAATAATACCTTGAAAAAACCACTGGATAAAGAGAAATTTAAAAAAGGGAAGGTTGCTTTTGTTTCGAAAACTTTTACACAGGGCGATAATGGAATTACAGGAAAGAAGGTTGAATTTTCGATTCCAACGGCCCTGAATCCGGAGAAAAAGGAAATGATTGAAACCGGAGCTGTTATAGAGGATTACCCGGCTTATTATTCTGCCGGCTATACACCGGATTTGATTGTCAGTAATGATTTTTTTGATAAAATTATGGGGCAGCCTTTGATAGAAATGATAAAAATTGATTACGAAGAACCTTTTTCTGAAAATGTGGAATCGTCTGTGAAAAAACTTGCGGCGGGCAATCAATTGATTTCTGTGGAATCGAAATTAGATCATTATTCGGAAATGAAAAATTCTGAAAATCAAATTACTGTATTAGGCGGAAGCCTGGGAATGATTATTATGTTACTTGCTGTTTCAAATTATTTAAATATGATGTCGGAAAGTATACAGAACCGTTCGAAAGAATTTGCTGTTTTAGAAAGTGTCGGCATGACAAGAAAACAGATGAAAAAAATGATAGTGTTGGAAAGCCTGGGTTATTCTGTTTTGTCGATTGCCATTGCATGGATCATTGGCCTGCCTGCAAGTTATCTGGTATTTACAGACTTTAATATTTATGGGGTTCCGTTTGTTTTTCCTGTAATTAAGACATTGCTTTTATTCATTACGATTGTTACAGTCTGCATAGTAACATCCCTGTTCGTTTTTTCTGAATCAAAAAGGGAAACGATTATGGAATTGCTGCGAAAAAATGAGGTTTAAAAAATATAAGTTTAGCAGGAAAATGCAGGGAAACAAAAAATCTGCTGGTACAGGGACTCTGTACGGTAAGAAAAGACGGAAATGCTCTGGCAGGCAGCAGAGAACGGCGCTGGTAAGGGCGTTAGTAAATAAGCCTGCCATCATTTTAGCAGATGAGCCGACCGGGAATCTGGACTCTAAGATAACGGCGGCGGTTTATATCCTGATCCCTGTCATGGCAGTGCTTTGGGCAGGAAGGGAATTTTAAAAGAAGAAATCATTTCAGAAATCGGGAAGTAGAGAAGACAGGCGGAGGAGTGCAGCATTGAAAGGGAAAACCACAAGCCGGATAGTTTTCATTCGGTCTGTGGTTTTTTAATAATTATTTATATTTATTATATATTTGCCCTCTATTTCCTGCGTCAACAATACATATGATTAAGTTTCCATTGTTTATAGAATAGATGATTCTGTAATCACCAACACGCAGACGATAAAGACCCATGCTTTTTCTGCCTTTTAATTGTTTTATGTCTGTTCCGTTCGGCAGTTCATAAATGGCTTTTAAAACCCTTTCTTTTTCTGATTTTGGAAGTTTTACGATAAATTTCTCTGCTGGTTTTTCAATGACAATTTTGTATTTATTCATAATGTAATTCCTTCTTGCTCCGCTAATTCCTCAATGGTTATTGTTTCATGTTTTTTCGGATCTGGATCGTTTAAATAATCTTCTACTAATTTTTCGCAGTATAAATCATCTTCGATTTCATCATCAAATTGTATGCCCTTCAAAAATAACAAAATATTTCCTATTTTGTATTCCGGAAGCATATCAATAATTTGCTTTGCCTGTTCCCTTTCGTTCATTGCCTGACCTCTCTTTCTGATTTCTTTAACCATATTATAACGCATATTTTTTGATTGTGAATATATTAAATGTCACTAAAGTTACATGTATAACTTTGTGCATTATGTATAGGAAATAATTTCTTTTAATGCTGCTATCAATTCCGACAAGTCTCCATTTCGTTCTATGGTATATACGGTATGGGATTTTTTAAAAATTGCGCCATAGTTCGGGTCTGTATCGCCCTTTTCCCCAATAGAACAGATTGCTATGTTAATTCCATTTATCTTTGTTTTTCTTAATTTCCTGTAACCGCTGTCTATCATGGTATTTTCACAAACCCGGATTTCAATGGTTCCATAGTTTGTTTTTATGGAAAGAATGCCGTATAATACTTCCTGTTTTTTGGAATAACTCAGAAAATATTGTGTGTTGGAATCGCAGTTAAAAATATCGTTATCATAACTTTTTAACCACAGTTTTTTTGTTACCGGTTGGATGGTTCCGCCGAATTTTTTATTAAAATAAGCAGTTTCTTTGTTTATTTTAACGGTTTCTTCTTCAGAAGGGTTCTTTTGGATTGTTTTGTCCGTGGAAGATCCCTGTTGGATTTTTTTGTTGCCGGAAGGTTTTGCAGCAGGATCAGAAACGGCCGGAAGTTCTTTGTCAATGAAAGATTCCTTGTTTTCCCCGGGCTGCTCGGTATTTTCCTGCAATTTCCCTGATTGGTTTTGCATACCAGTATCTTTCCAGGAACAGGATTCTCTGCTCTTTTTTGACAGACAGCAGGAAAACGGAGATATCTTTTGATAATTCATGATAATCCACAACGTTTTCTATACTATCCTTTGCAGATACGCATTCTTTAAGCTCTGACAAGAGGACTGTGGTTTCGTTTCCGCCCCTTTTTTGCGCCAGGTTTTTCTTTAGCCGATTAATCGACAGGCTTCTGACGATTTTTCCGACATAGGCAAATAAAGAAGACGGCCTGGCATCCGGTATGGAATTCCAGGTATTGAGATATGCGTCGTTCACGCACTCTTCGGAATCTTCCCTGTTGTTTAAGATGCGGAGAGAAATGTGTAAAAAATCCGCCTCATATTTATCCGCTAATAATTTTAATGCGTTGTCATTTCTGTCCCAGTACAGTTGATTGCGGAAAAAGGAAAGGAAATATTTTATGGGAATAGGGGATTTAGAATAATCCCCCATGAATTTTACAGTTTAGGAATGAGAAATATAATTTACAAATAAATTTTAAAGCAGTTAAACAGCAGCTCTGACGATTCAAAACTCGCAAGTGAGTTTTGAATTATCTTATTAAGATTTTCGTAAATCTTCCAATTCCTTCATAAGCTTCTGTCGTTCCTGTTCCCATGCAGATTCCTTTTGTTCCCATGCAGATTCTTTTTGTTCCCATGCAGATTCTTTTTGTTCCCATACGGATTCCTTTTGTTTCCATGCGGATTCTTTTTGTTCCCAGATCCTGCGTTCTTCGGCCCTACCCTGCGCAAGACCCTGCTCTGTCGCCTCTCTCATGCTCTGGTTATAGTCAAGGATGGCTTTCTGCCGCGCTTCGTATTCCAGCCGCTTCTGTTTATCTTGGCTGATTACCTGAAGTTTGGCGTATGCACTTTTGATATAAGGGTTCTTTTCTGCGACCATATCAAATTCCTCCTTTCGTTCAGCAGCAATAAATTTTGCCCATAACAGGAGCTCGCTGCTGCTGTCCTTTAATTCTTTTGGCAGTTTTGGAAGTTCTATCACATGGAATTCCATCTTATCTGTATAGACGGTGTTTCTGGTATCTTCCCGGATATGGAAGCAGGAATAAAAATCTGTGCTGCCCTCAAAAAGCTTGAAATCCAGGATGCTGATACCCACGCATTTTTTAAATACGGTGTAATCCTCCCCTTCCCCGATCTGCTCTGTGTACATTTTGGATAAATAAAATAAGGAGCGATCAGCCCATGCCAGCAGCCTGGAAAGCTGGATTTCAATGTCAATTTCCGTATTGTCATTCATCAGGACTCTGACATCCAGAATGCCAAGCTTATCCTCTTTATGCGCTTTTCGGAGATTGGTATTGAGGATTTTAGTTTCCATGATATCTTCCGGGGCAATTTTCAGGACTGCGGACAAAAAGCCCTTTCTTGCATTTTCGTCCATCATAATCTCCTTAAAGGCAAAGTCAATTTTTGGTTTCATTAAAAACATAAAGGTATCATTCCTCCTCTCTGTGTCTGTCTGCTTCCGTTTGATGAAAAGAGATCGGCTTCTTTACTTCTATAGTATAGCCTGTATCTGAAAAAATTTCAACCATTAAATTACTATGTGACATATGCCCTTGTAAATCTGCCGTTATTCTGTTATACTGAACTGGATATAAAGAAAATGCTCAATATATATTTTTTTCAATGCCAGTAAAGGGGAGATGTGGATGCTGACCTATGATCTTAGCAGGGCGCAGGGATCTTTATATGAATATTTGTACCAGTGCATAAAAAAGGATATCAGGCAGGGAGTTTTAGCGGCGGGGGAGCAGCTTCCGTCTAAAAGGAATTTTGCAAGGAATTTGGGGATCAGCACGATTACTGTTGAAACCGCTTATGATCAGCTTATCAGCGAGGGATATCTTTATACAGTGCCAAAGAAAGGATATTTTGTTGCGGATATTTCAGAAATTTTTAAAATCAAGCCGTTGGCGAAAACGGCTGCAATTCCCAGACCCCAGCCGCAGAAAGAATATGAATTTGATTTATCAAACCATCATGTAAGCCCGGAGAATTTTCCATTTTCTATCTGGGCGAAGCTGATGAGGGAAACTATTTCTGAGAAAAAAGAAGAATTGATGGCAGGCTCTCCCGGCGGCGGGATATTATTTCTCCGGGAAGCCATTGCAGCCCATCTTCATTCTTTCCGCGGGATGGAAGCAGATCCTGGGCAGATTATTGTCGGGGCGGGAACGGAATATCTTTACAGTATTTTGATCCAGTTATTTGGCAGGGAGAAACGTTATTGCGTGGAAAATCCGGGCTATCAGAAGATTGCTCAGATTTACCGGAGCAATGACGCAGACTGCCGTTTTGCGGCTATGGACGGGCAGGGGATTACCGTAGACGGGCTTAAAAAGGCGCAGGCGGAAATTGTGCATATCAGCCCGACCCATCATTTCCCGACCGGGATTACCATGCCGGTGAGCCGCCGTTATGAGCTTTTGGCGTGGGCGAATGAGCAGGAGGGAAGATATATTATTGAAGACGATTATGACAGTGAGTTCCGTTTGAACGGCAGGCCGATCCCGCCGATGCAGAGCATTGATATCCGGGAGAAGGTGGTTTATGTCAATACTTTTTCTAAATCCCTTGCGCCTACGATCCGTATCAGCTATATGGTACTGCCGCCGCATCTGGCAGAACGGTTTTATGAAAAGCTGTCGTTTTATTCCTGCACGGTTTCTAATTTTGAGCAGTATACTCTGGCGCAGTTTATAAAAAAGGGATATTTTGAAAAGCATATTAACCGCATGAGGCTGTTTTATGCAAGGCAGAGAAAAGAGGTGCTGGAATGTATTAAAAAAAGCCCTTTAAGCAGTTTTTGCAATATGATTGAGAAAGATTCCGGGCTGCATTTCCTGTTGTGCTTTCAGACGGAATTATGCGGGAAAGAATTAAAAAAGCGTTTTCAGGAGAAGAAAATTCATTTTGCTTCTTTGGCGGACTATGATCAGGCGCCGGATTGTGACGATCCTCCGGTTTTTATTTTAAATTATTCTAATATTGATTTGGAAAAATTAGCTGCTGCATTGGAAAAAATTTCCCTGTGCCTGCATGAATAAGGATTGATAGTAACAGTGCAGCCATGCGGCAAAGGCAGGAAAAAGAAGCGCCCGCATGGGACAATTTATGCTTTTCATACCTTTCATATGGTGTTATAATATGCTTTGGAAACGGCTAAGATCTGCAGCATTTCATGTACAAGGAGGAAACGGTGATTTTAAAAAAAGAAGAAAAGTATAAAAAAATTACCGATCACAGCGTTTTCCGTTTTGCGCTTGTCGGCGTGCTCAATACCCTGATTGGAACAGCGGTGATGTTTTTATGTTACCGTTTCCTGGGGTTTGGCTACTGGCTTTCGAGCGCCATGAATTATGTGATTGGGAGTATTTTCAGTTATTTTGCCAATAAATATTTTACATTTCAGAGTAATCAGAAATCTCTGTCAGAAATAGTAAGGTTTGTCCTGAATATTTCCGTGTGCTATCTTCTGGCTTATGGGGCTGCCAGGCCGGGAACAAAATGGATTCTTTTTCATTGCTTTGGCGGGGAAATGGAAAAAGAAACTGTGGAGCAGGCGGCTATGCTTGTGGGTATGGGGCTGTTTATCGTGATTAATTATTTTGGGCAGAGGCTGTTTGTGTTTGGCAAAAAAGGAGATAACAATGCGTCTTAAAAATATTTTCCGCAATAGTTTTTTCGGCCTGATGTCGCAGATTGTGCTGATTTTGATTGGTTTTTTCAGCCAGAGGGTGATGAACCTGATCATGGGCGAAGAGCTGGTCGGGATGAACAGCGTGATTTCCAATATTATCGCGATTCTCTCTGTATCGGAACTGGGAATTGCGTCAGCGATAGTATTTCATCTGTACAGGGCGCTGGCAGATAAGGATGAAGAAAAAATTGCTTCCCTGATGAATTTATACCGGAGGGCCTATTATATTTTTGCAAGCGTAATTACCTTGCTGGGGCTTTTGATCCTGCCGTTTGTGCATTTGTTTTTAAAGGAAAATACGTTTTCCCTTTCCTATATCCGGTTGATTTATTTACTGTGGCTGGTGAGGACGTCCCTGTCTTATCTGCTTTCTTATAAGCGGTCGATCCTGATAGCAGATCAGAAGGAATATATTGTCAGCATTGTGACGCTTTTGATTAATATCCTCAATTATGGATCGATTATTGTAATTTTGCTGCTTTGGCAGAATTACCAGCTTGCGCTTTTACTGAATATTTTTGTGGAAACGGCGTTAAACCTCTGGATCATACAGTATGTGAATAGGCAGTACCCATTCTTAAAAAAACACAGAAAAAAACCGCTGGAAAAGACAATGGTGCGGACGATTTTCGGGGATATCAAAAATATTTTTATTTCCCGGCTTTCTTCCAAACTGCTGGTATCGACGGACAACCTGATTATTTCCAGTTTTATCAGCGTCGGCGTGGTCGGGCGTTACGCCAATTACAGCCTGATTACCCAGTCGGTTTCCAATCTGATGATTTCTTTGTCCAATGCGGTGCAGCCAAGCGTCGGAAATATGTTTACCGAAGAAAACCAGGAGAAAAATTATCAGGTCCTGCGGCAGATTACCTTTGTGTTTTTCCTTCTGGCGGCATTCTGTTCGGCAAGCCTGATGTCGCTTTCCACAAGATTTGTGACGGATATCTGGCTGACAAAAAATTACCGCCTGGATACGGAAGTGGTGATCTTTTGTGTCGTGAATTGTTATTGTTTTATTTTAAGCCTTCCGACCGCCATGATGATGACGGTCAGCGGGATGTTTGACAAGGAGCGCAATATTTCTGTTTTTTATGCCCTGGCGAATCTGGTGATTTCCCTTGCGCTCGTAAAGCCGTTCGGGGTGACGGGGGTTTTACTGGGAACCTTTGCGTCGTATCTGGTGCAGATTATTTCCAGGATTCGGATTTTTTTCCGGAATTATTTACATAAAAGCAGCAGACAGTATGTTTTGGATATGCTGGAGTACGGCTTTTTGGCTGTACTGGAAGCGGCAGGAACCTATGCGGCCGTCGCTTTTGTTTATCAGGACGGAGGTTTCGTAAGGTTTTTCTTATCCATGATTGTCTGCGCAGTTTTGCCCAATGCCGTCAATCTCCTGCTGTTTTGGAAAAGCTGGCGGATGCAGAGTATTTTCGGCATGGTGAGAAGTATTCTGCGGTAAAAAATGGTAAGTATAAAGATTTTATTGTTGAGAAAGGAATCGATATGAAAAAGGAAAATGGTGGAAATTTTATTATTGCGGTTGCGGGGACAGGCTATGTGGGGCTTTCCATTGCCGTCCTGCTTTCGCAGCACAATCAGGTTTATGCAGTGGATATTGTGGAAGAAAAAGTGAATCTGATTAATCAGAAAAAATCGCCGATTGTGGATCAGGAGATTACGGAATTTTTATCTTCCAAAGAGCTTAACCTTAAAGCTACCACGGATGGCGATACGGCATATCAAAAAGCGGATATCGTCGTGATTGCGACGCCGACCAATTATGACAGCAGGAAAAACCTGTTTGACACTTCGGCGGTGGAGGCCGTGATTGAGCAGGTGCTTGCGGTGAATCCTGATGCGGTGATTGTGATAAAGTCGACGATACCGGTAGGCTATACCAAATCGATCAGGGAAAAATATCAGGGCGCCAACCTTTTGTTCAGCCCGGAATTTTTAAGGGAAGGAAAGGCGTTATATGATAATTTATATCCGTCCAGAATTATTGTCGGCACGGATTTGGAAAATGAATTTTTAAAACAGCAGGCGGAAATTTTTGCAGGGTTATTAAAAGAGGGTGCGGTAAAGGAAGAAATTCCGACGCTGTTTATGAGCGTGAC
>CANREH010000114.1 GCA_947629585.1 uncultured Lachnospiraceae bacterium
GCAGACCATGTCCTGTTTTTAAAAAACGGGAAAATATGGGAAAGCGGCTCCCATGAGGAACTGCTGCAAAAAGGAGGTGACTACGCAGAATATTACCATGCGCAGGCAAAGTATTATCAGGAATAGAAACGGAAAGGAGGCGGTAAAAATGCAGATACTCAGGTTTTCTTCTTTATCTAAGAAAAAAAAGAAAAGCGGCGCGGGCTGCGGCTGCGGCTGTAAAAAAGGGACAGGCTGCGGCTGCGCAGGCACGTCTTCCAGAAAAAAATCAAAAAAAAGGAAAGGAGGCGCAGGCTGCGGGTGTGGCTGCTAACCTGTAATTGCTAAAAGTAAAAACAGGGAGGTTTTTGCCTTCCTGTTTTCTTTCATAAAATTTTATTTATCCTATTGGGATTTTCGTAAATCTTCCAGTTCCTTTATAAGCTTCTGTTTTTCCTGCTCCCATACGGATTCCTTTTGTTTCCATGCAGATTCCTTTTGTTCCCAGAGCCTGCGTTCTTCGGCCCTGCCCTCAGCTCTGCCCTCAGCCCTGCCCTGTGCAAGTCCCAGCTCCGTTGCTTCCCTCATGCCCTGGTTATAGTCAAGGATGGCTTTCTGGCGCGCTTCGTATTCCAGCCGCTTCTGTTTATCCTGGCTGATCACCTGAAGGGTAGCGTATGCACTTTTGATATAAGGGTTCTTTTCTGCGACCATGTCAAATTCCTCCTTTCGTTCAGCGGCAATGAATTTTGCCCATAACAGGAGATCGCTGCTGCTGTCCTTTAATTCCTTTGGCAGCTTTGGAAGCTCTATCACATGGAACTCCATCTTGTCTGTATAGACGGTGTTTCTGGTATCTTCCCGGATATGGAAGCAGGAATAAAAATCCGTGCTGCCCTCAAAAAGCTTGAAATCCAGGATACTGATGCCCACACACTTTTTAAATACGGTGTAGTCCTCTCCTTCCCCAATCTGTTCTGTGTACATTTTGGATAGATAGAATAAAGAGCGATCAGCCCATGCCAGCAGCCTGGAGAGCTGGATCTCAATGTCAATTTCCGTATTGTCATTCATCAGGACCCTGACATCCAGAATGCCAAGCTTATCCTCTTTATGCGCCTTTCGGAGATTGGTATTTAAAATCCGAGTTTCCCTGATATCTTTCGGGGCAATTTTTAAGACTGCGGACAAAAAGCCTTTTCTTGCCTCTTCATCCATCATAATCTCCTTAAAGGCAAAATCAATTTTAGGTTTCATTAAAAACATAAAGGTATCATTCCTCCTCTCTGTGTCTGCCTGGTTCCATTTGATGAAAAGGGAGCGGCTTCTTTACTTCCATTATAGCCTGTATCTGAAAAAATTTCAACCATGAAATTATTTCAGGACAAAATCTATATTTACAAAAAATAAAATAAATAACCAAAACTCCTGACAACGAAAGCCGACGGGAAACAGCATGGGCCGGGACTGGAAAGCGTAAACAGGATCGTATCAGAAAAAAAGTTAAGAAATTTTTAAGAATTTTGACACAAATTCCAGATCTGTATTATTTATAATGAAAAAAGTAAACGAATAATGTAACAGTTCAGCCATCAGCTCGATTTGGCTGCTTCGCAGCCTGTTTCGCCGCTAAAGCGGCTAAAATCTCGCTTTTATGGCTGCGCCATATGTCAAAAATAGTGAAAATTGATCCTTACGAGTAAACTCGACGGTTCAATTTTCCTATTTTTGCCGCATGGCTGAACTGTTACAGAATAATAATTAAGGATTGGAGGCAAATAACGATGTTTAAGTCAAACTGTTGCGGATTAATTTTTTTACTTTTGTTTTTTGCCATTATGCTGCCTGCCTGTGGGAAAGAAACCGCAGTAAAAAAAGAGACAGGGACGAAAACAGCGGCAGAATATGTATATTCATCCAAAGAAATCACTATGGAAGAGGGTTTCCAGGCAGAGAAGCTCTGTACAGACGGGGAAACGCTGTATGTCCTGGGGCATCAGGGGAGCAGCGCGGAGATTATTCCCCTGGATTCTGACGGGAAAACATTAGAAACCCTTGCCCTGGGCAGTCTTCCCGGTGGGAGCATTGCCTGTTTCCAGAAAACAGGGGAAGGCTTCCGGCTGCTGATGGACGAAGGGGGAAGCTATGAAATGATTATGCTTGACCGGGAAGGGAAGGAGCAGGAAAGGGTAAAGCTGGACGTGGAGAATGTTTACCTGCGCTCCGAAGAGATCACCGACAGCGGGGAGGTTTATGCTGACAGTGAGGAAGGCTTTTTCTGGTTTGGAGAGGACGGGAAACTGAAAAAACAGGTAAAGAGAAAAAGCAGGATGTCGTTCGGCTCTGTCCTTGCGGGCAAAGAAACGGCTTTCTGTGTGTGTGATATTTATGAGAAAGAAATGCAGGTTTATGAATATGGGCAGCCTTCTTTAAACAGCAGCAAGAATAAGGAGTATTTAGAGCCGATAAGCCACAGCACAAAGATTACCCCTTATGGCAACGCCAGGCTTACAGTCTGCCAGGATAAGAAATATGATTTTTATCTGTATGATACCAGCAATCTTTATGGCTATTCCCTGGAAACGGAAACTTCTGAAAAGCTCCTCAACTGGCTTGACTGTGATTTGGACGGAACGGGGATTGGCGGGCTTCTGGCGCTTTCTGACGGCAGCTTTGCGGCACTGCTGCAGACAGATGGGAAAATAAGCGTTGTTTCCATCCGTCTTTCGGAAAAGAAGGAAGAAGACACAGTCCTGACGGCAGCGGTGCTGGAAGAAGATGCCAATCTGAAAAAGGCGGTGCTTAATTTTAACCGAAATACAAAGGGGATACGGCTGTCTGTCAGGGATTATTCCGGGCAGGAAGATCCGAAACAGGCGCTGCATCAGGACCTGCTCTCAGGACAGACTCCGGATATTGTGAAGGTATCTTCTCTGGATATCCGTGATTATAGCGGGAAGGGGATTTTGATGGATTTGTCCGATTATCTGGAAGATGATGAGGAGATTTCCGAGGATGATTTTTTACCCGGCATTTTAAATGCGTGCAGGACAGACGGGAAGATTTACTGTATTCCGGCTTCTTTTTATGTAACTGTGCTGGCAGGAGAAAAGGACGTACTGAAAACAAGGGAACGCTGGGGGATAGAGGAATTTTCTGAATTGTACCGATCCTTAAAAAAAGGACAGGAGATCATGGCTTACTATGTGGATCAGGCGGATATGCTGGAAACGCTGTGCTTTTCCATGCTCCCTGCCTATGTGGATTTGGAAAAAGGTTCCGTTGATTTTCATCAGGATTCTTTTGGAAAGCTTCTGGAATGTGCAAAAAATACAAAATGGAATGAAAACGACGATGTGTTTAAAGTCATGGAAAAGATCCAAAACGGGACCATCCTGCTTTCCCGCTTTTTTATGGGCGGTTACAGGGATTACGCCTTATATAAGGGGATGCTTAGGGAAGGGGAAGTGATTGGGCTTCCGTCGGAAACAGGGAACGGGTATTATGGAGAGGCGGCTGATGGGCAGATATTCGCAGTTCTCGAAAAAAGCAGCCATAAAAAGGAAGCATTTGAATTTTTAAAGTCTTTCTGGAGTTATGACTACCAGAAAGAACATCTGGAATACGGCTATCCGACAAGGAAGGACGCATTGGAAGAGAAACTAAAGCAGGAAATGGCAGATACGGCAGGAGGGACCACCGGAACGAACGGCGTCAGTATTTCCTATGGGGCCATGACGGAAGAAGAGGAAGAAAAGATCCGCGGAATCGTGGAGAGCGTGGATCGGATTTCCTGGGAAAATTCCAGGGAGAAGGATATTATTTCCATCATTGGGGAAGAAGCAGGCGCATACTTTGCAGGGGAAAAAACGATAGAAGAAACGGAAGATATGATAGAAAACAGGGTAAAGCTGTATGTTAATGAAAAAAACTAATTTCAGAAAAATGCTTATGAAAAATGATATGTTTTTTATGTCTGAACCAAACAACAAGATATGGTATTTCTTTCCAATCAAATGATACCATATCTTGTGCCTGTGTTCCTTGCCCCTTTCCACTTTTGGGCAGATATAAAAGACTAAATCCTCAAGATACTGTCCTATTTTTTATATAACCATCTGATCCATCTGCAAAAATTGACATCCTGGCAGTTATCTTTTGCTACAGTACTTATTTTTTAAATATGTCTACAAATCCAACACGGCTTTCACTTCTTTCTCCACATCATAAAGATACCGGATTCTGTTGACCGTATTCCTTGCTTCCGAAATTCCTATTTTCCTTTCCTCTTCGTCAGTGCAGGCTCCCAAAGCCCTCTGGATATTGTATTCCAGCCATTCCACCCAGGTATACGCCACCCCGAAAACATCGCTGTATGCCCGGAAGCCATTATCGTATGCTTTTAAATAGCCATCAAAAAAAGCCGTTATCCTTTCAGCACGGATATCATAAGTGATAACTCCGGACCACCCAAGCGCTAACTCAAGCGCATGGGATATCGGGTTCCCATAATCAAGGCATTCCAAATCGATCACCCAGGGTTTTTCCCCAGTCCACATCACATTTTTAGGGTCCATGTCTTCATCAGAGATACGCTGTATCTTCGGAAGCAGGGATCTCGCTTTCTTGAGTTCTTTTTCCGCATAAAGAAAAAGCTCCTCATTCTCCGCCAAAAGCTCCGCAAGCCCGCTTTTTTCTTCCTTTGCCCTGAGAACATAACCATGCCAGTCAATATGGCTTACCTTCGGAGCCTGGTATTCCATATTCTCCGGTTCCACTGCATGGATTTTCCCGAGAATATTCCCGGCTTTATAACACATATCCTCTGAAATATGGTTCCAGTCTGTAATATGCCCCTGCACCCACGGAAAAATATAAAAATAGCTGCCGCCTGCCTTCTGCATTTTCTTTCCATCAAATGTCAGCGCAGGGACGATTGGAATGTCCTTCTTTTCCAGCAGCCGCTCTATCTTCTCCGCCCTCGCAAAATTATCATGCGCATCCGGCCTGCTCATGATCTCTTCGTTCAAATGTTTTACGGCATATGCCCCGCAGTCTGTCGTTACCTTGTACATCCGGTGCAAAAAGCCGCCGGATACCGAGCTGACAGAAAACAGCGCCGTCCCTAAGCCGCACCTCATCATTAATTCCGCCAACAATTTTTCTATCGCTTTTGCTTCCAATTTTCCAACCCCTGTATATTTTTCGTCACATAATGTTTTACTTCCTTTGACGGATGGACAAGCTCTGTCCTAAAAAATTCAGGATAATATTTCTTCGGATGGTCAGGTTTAATCCACACAAGACGCTCCTGATTTCCGTCTTCCGTAAAACTATGACATACCGGCTCGAAGTCTGCCGGAACCTTCATATAATAAAAAAAGGAAATCTCATGGACCATATTTCCCTGTTTTCCCAGGGAATCTCCCGGAAAAAAGTTCTCATGAATAAATCCAAGCCTGTCAATTTCCATAACTGCGCCTGTTTCCTCCAACACTTCCCGAACCACCGCTTCTTCCGCCGTTTCCCCAAATTTAATCCTTCCTCCTACGGAATACATATGGTCAAAACGGTCATTTTCCACCATGAGAAATTGCTCCTTTTTCATAATAATCGCCCCGACGCGGATATTAAGAATCCCTTCTTCCATTTTTACACATAAATCACGGTTCATCTTAGGCCTCCCTATTTTCAATTTATTTTTTATTGTATCACAGAAAAATTTGATATTCCACTTATATTTTTCTCAATTACATAACAAAACATTGTTTCCATAATATTTTGGTATCCAGCTTCTTGAGCGCTTAGAGAAAGGAGAACCGTGTATGAGTTTTAAAGAATTTGATTTATCCGATTATATCCATGCTTTGGAAGATTTTAAATCCAATCAGACGGAGGAAGTGAAGAAACA
Organism: uncultured Lachnospiraceae bacterium; assembly: GCA_947629585.1. GTDB lineage: Bacteria > Bacillota > Clostridia > Lachnospirales > Lachnospiraceae > MGBC100174. Next base: position 5,891 of record CANREH010000114.1, read on the forward strand.
CTGGGGAAGCGTTGAAAATTTTGATAAGTTTATCCAAAAAATCAGAAAAGATGAATCCGAGGTGGCTAAACCTTTTATAAACACACTGATTGACACATATTCCAATGATTCTATACAGCACATCACTGACAGAAAATACGGAAAAGAAGCTTCCGATTATATTATAAAAGCTTTCCGTTATTATTCCGAAAATAACTCTGCCAGAAACAATTAAAACCCTTTTAAAATCAATATTCCCGGAAATGCCTGTTTTCTCGGTATTTCCGGGAGTAGTGTCTTTTGCCGTCAAATTTCTGCAATTAAATATTCAACATACAAAATAGCTATCTTTTCAAAAACATACCATTTCTTATTATTTCACGCCATTTCTCCATTCCTGCTTTTCAATCTTCTTACTTCATTCTCAAGGCTTGTAACTCTAATCAATAGCATCTCTTTCTGGTTTTCCACCTTCAAAGCTTCGTCCAGTTTGCGGCTTAAGTCAAGATGTGCTTCCGCAATAATCCTGATGTTTTTATTCGTTTCATTTTCAAGTGTCAGACGGATTTCCTGCGTGTCCTGCTTCAGTTTTGAAACTTCACTCTCCATATCCTGCCTCAGCCCGGAAATTTTACCTTCCAACGCTGACCGGGTACCTTTCATCTCTTCTCTCAACCCGGAGATCTCACCTTTCATCTCTTCTCTCAGCCCGGAAACTTCGCTCTTCATCTCTTCTCTCAGCCCGGAGATCTCACCTTTCATTTCTTCTCTCAGCCCGGAAATTTCACCCTCCAATGCTGACCGGGTATTTTCCATCTCTTGTTTTAATCCAGAAATTTCTGCTAATATCATTTTAGTTTCTTCTGTCATATTTTATGTCATGCCAAAGGCGTGATACGTTTGTGTCATATGGCACAAACAAAGATTGAAAAATATCCTTTGGCATTCTCCTTTCCTTTTTTATCTATTTTTCAATCTTTATCTTCTTTTTATCTTATTAATATAGTGCTTTGGTTTGTTATATCCATTCTCTCTAACTTCATTGACCTGTTTCCAGTATACAACTTCAAAATCTTTTTGTCAATGATTTAATAATCTTTTGTAGTATTTACAAATTCTATTGTAAAAATTCATATAATTCTAACCTTTCCTTTGCCTGTCAATGAAGCATAACATCTACAAAATTGACAGGCAAGCTTGTCAGCTTGGCTCATTGCTCGCGTAAATAAAAAACAGGTATAAAATATTTTCTCCTGAAATATCTTATACCCGTCCATAAATAACCGTTCAGCTCACGCCCATTGAACCATTCGCAAAATCGCGCTGATGCGCTCACCGCTGCTAACGCAGCTCATTTTTGCTCATGAATGGGCGCTCCCTCAGCCGGATTCAAAAGCGTAAAATTGATGCAAGCATCATTTTCCGCTTTTTTCCGGCTGGCTGAACTGTTACCCATAATTAAATAATTTTTTATTTATCTCTCCAAATAATTCTTCCCTTTGTCAAATCATATGGCGACATTTCCATTGTCACCTTATCTCCCGGAAGGATACGGATGAAGTTCATGCGGAGCTTCCCGCTGATATGCCCCAGGACGACATGCCCGTTTTCGAGCTGCACGCGGAACATCGCATTCGGAAGCTTTTCTATTACCGTTCCTTCAATTTCAAGTACGTCTGCTTTTGACATAAATTACACCAAGCCTTTCTTTCTTAATTTCTGCTTATTTACGAATACTTAAGATTTCCGGTTCCCCGTCGGTAATTAATACCGTATTTTCATAATGGGCGGAATTGGAGCCATCTTTTGTAACCACAGTCCAGTCATCATCGAGCCACCAGACTTCATATCTTCCGGCGTTGACCATCGGCTCTATTGCCAGTGTCATTCCCGGCTGGAGCAGGATTCCCCTGCCAAGCGGCTTAAAGTTTGGAACCTGCGGATCTTCGTGCAGGCTTGCGCCTACGCCATGCCCTACCAGATCGCGGACAACGGAATAACCGTGGGATTCTACATATTTTTGGATAGCCCTTGAAATTTCATGCAGGTGATGGCCTGCTTTCGCAAACTTAATCCCCTCGTAGAAGCTTTCCCTTGTCACGTCAATCAATCTCTGGTTTTCAGGGCTGATATTCCCGACAGCCCATGTCCTTGCGGCATCCGAATGATACCCTTTATAGATCACTCCGGCATCCAGACTGACGATATCGCCTTCCTTTAAAATCCGTTTCTTTTTCGGAATCCCATGCACAACCTCATCATTCACGGAAACACAGATTGATGCCGGATATCCTTCATAATTTAAAAAAGAAGGAATACAATGAAAACTGTCAATAATCTCTTTCCCTTTTCTGTCAATGTCCAAAGTGCTGATGCCAGGGCGGATAAACTTTTCCAGCTCTTCATGCACGATGGCAAGAATCCTGCCCGCTTCCCGCATATATTCAATCTCTTTTTGATTTTTAATAATGACTGCCATATTTATTTCTCCATTCCACTGATACCATTGAAGAACAGCTTACCAGGCAAGTTTTTCTTCAATGATATCAGAAACAACGAATTATTTTAATTTTATCCCTACCATTATATTGCAGGGAAATACATTTCATGTTTTATGAAACTATTTCCCTGCTGCTAATCCTGTTCAAAAGCCTGTTTATCAACCAGACATTACCCTAAAATAGCGGTAATTGCGTTAAATACTTCTTCCATATCCACAGTGCCGTCAACTTCCTTCAGGATGCCCTGCTTGGAATAGTAATCAATCAACGGCTGTGTCTGTTCGTGATAAACGCTAAGGCGGTTCTTTACCGTCTCCGGCTTGTCATCATCACGGAGGATCAGCTTGCCGCCGCAGGCATCACAGACGCCCTCTACCTTTGTCGGATTGTATTTAATGTGATAGGTGCCGCCGCAGTCTACGCACGCACGGCGCCCGGACATACGGTTGATAATGTTTTCATCCGGAACTTCCACATTGATGGCATAATCCACCTTATCATTGATGGCAGCCAGCGCTTTGTCAAGAGCTTCCGCCTGTGGAATTGTTCTTGGGAAGCCGTCAAGAACATAACCATTCTTGGCATCTTCCTGGCCTACGCGGTCAACCACTAAATCAACCACTAATTCATCCGGAACCAACGCTCCCTGATCCATGTACGTTTTTGCCTTCTTTCCAAGCTCTGTCCCGTTCTTGATGTTGGCACGGAAAATATCGCCTGTGGAAATATGAGGAATCCCGTACTTCTCAGCAATCTTTTTTGCCTGTGTCCCTTTGCCGGCTCCCGGCGCCCCTAACATAATAATTTTCATACTTTACCTCCTTTTCCTGTGATCAAATTCTGAAAGAATTTGATTGCCTGCGCATCTGCCCATCTGCGCAGCAGATTCTCATTGCAGATGCTCCTTTTCCTGTGATCAAATTCTGAAAAAATTTGATTACATTAAATACCTTCTTTTTTATATAACTCATAACGACTTTTAGCTGTAACATAAGCTACAGCTAAAAGTTATTATAGTTTCTTAAATAATGCCCTGATTCATTTTCACTAATCACCCAAAAAACCGGTATAATGCCGGACAAGCATCATTGATTCTATCTTCTTAATAGTCTCAAGGACGACGCCCACGATAATGATTAATGACGTCCCGCTAAAGGAAACATCCGCGTCAAATGCGCCCGCAAAGAAAATCGGGATGACTGCCACAATGGTTAAGCCAATAGCGCCAATAAAGATAATATTGTTAAGAACCTTAGTCAAATAATCGGTTGTCGGCGTACCCGGACGGATTCCCGGAATGAACCCGCCGGCCTTCTTCATATTATTGGATACTTCCATTGGGTTAAAGGTAATAGAAGTATAGAAATATGCAAAGAAAATCACCAGCACAATATATAATACAAGCCCAAGCGTATACTTAAACTCATAAATATCTTTAAAATTACACCATGCACTCTGGTTTAAAAGCTTCAAAATCTTCTGTCCGAGGGAAGCTCCTGAGCCTGACTGCGGCTGTACTCCAAAGAAGCTTGCGATTACAATCGGAAACGACATAATGGAGCTTGCAAAAATAACCGGAATCACTCCCGCTGTATTTACCTTCAATGGGATATGGGAGCTCTGCCCGCCAAACGTTCTGCGTCCCTGCACCTTCTTCGCATACTGCACAGGAATCCTGCGCTCCGCATCCTGCAAAACGACAATAAATGCAACCATAGCGATAAGAATCACAAGGATTGCCGCTCCGGCAAGAATCTTATTCATGACCGTCGCATTTGCGATAAACTTATTATACAAATTTGACATATCATTCGGGAACCTGGAAAGGATATTAATTAAAAGGACAATGGAAATCCCGTTGCCCACGCCTTTTTCCGTAATGCGTTCCCCAATCCACATAATAAATGCAGCTCCGGCTGTCAGGGCGCCGACACATACAAAAATATTGGTAAATGTGAGGCCGTCTTTTAAATATCCCTGATTGCCAAATCCGATTACCATCGCAAGGCTCTCCAGCAGGGAAAGCGCTACCGTGATATATCTGGTATATTCCGCAATCTTTTTCCGCCCGTCTTCCCCATCCTTCTGCAGCTCTTCCAGCCGCGGAATCGCGATCGTCAGAAGCTGGATAATAATGGAGCTTGTAATATAAGGCGTAATATTCAGCGCGAATATTGACATACTGGAAAAGGAACCTCCGGTCATGGAATCAAAGAAACTGACGCCGGAGCCAATCCCGCCCTGCTGATCAAAAAACTGCTTTACAAATGTGGAATCAACTCCCGGAATCGGGAGCTGACATCCAAAACGGACTATAACCAATGCTATGAATGTGTAAATGAGCCTGTTGCGAATATCTTTCGTTTTAAGCGCATTTGCAAGAGTTTGGAGCATCCTTAGATCACCTCAGCTTTTCCACCAAGTGCCTGAATCTTTTCTGCTGCGGAAGCGCTAAATGCGTTTACCTTAACATCAAGCTTCTTAGTTAACTCTCCATTTCCAAGAATCTTTACGCCATCTC
>CANREH010000115.1 GCA_947629585.1 uncultured Lachnospiraceae bacterium
TGGTCACGCTCGGTCAGTTTCCGTCTTTTGGTGGTGGCTGTTAGTTCCATACAGCTTTCTTCTGACAGGGAATTTAACTTCTTCAATGTGGCACTTATAATCCGCTTGGTGTCGTTGTCTTTTATCTGAGGAAGAATGTTAGATAAATTTGCGCACGTTTCCGCTTTGCTCCGCTCCCCAAACTGATAAATCAGATTGATTTCATCAGCATGAAAGGGTGTCCGCATATTTGTCCCCTCGCATAAGCGTTCCACGCCCACGCATTTAGGGATATTCCTTGTCAGTTCATAGTTATCCCTTGCTGTGACTGTTCCATGCCTGTCGGTCTGCCTTACCTCAATCTCGCATTGGCTTTTCTGCTCCAATATAAGCCACTGGTGTTTATCATTTTCTTTGGTGAATACGCTCTGATGCGCATTGGAGTGTAGCTTGTTTCGGATATATTTGTCTGTGGCGCTGTAATAGTCCACAATCTGCTGTTCCTGCTCTTTATTCATGTTCTTTGCCCTCCCTTGTGGTATATCTTGTATATATTTACAGTAATGATGATTGATATATGACTAACTAAGGTTTCTCTTTCTCTTTTACTTTTCTTTGGTTCTTTCTTTTGCTTTTCTGTTTCTCTTTGCCTCCTGCCTGCTGGGATCGGGACAGGGAAGTGGGACAGATAAATATATGGGTGTCCGTCGTGGCTCTCTTTGTGTGGCGTTTTAAGATTTTTTCACCCGCTAATTGCTGGACATTCTGAACGTGCATTGTCAACAATGGATATTTCCCTGCCTGCCAAAAATCGGTTTCATTTCCTACGGTAATAGCCGCATAAAAAAAGACTATAACCGTTGCCGTCATAGCCTTTTAAGGATTGAGGAAGTCCCTTTTTGATTTGTATTTGTTTGTCACCCCTCCGCACTATCCAACTTCCGTTGCGCACACCACGCTGTCCACCCTTGCATCGTGCATCAGCCCTTTTAGCACTTTGTACTGCGCCGCTGTGCCGCCCTTAACCTCTGTCTGCCATTCTTCCGGTATCATGGGCAGGCTGTCGTAACTCCACTTTTTCCATGCGTCCGAATAGGCTTCCGGCTGCGCAAGCTCTACCAGATGCCCGATGCACCAGCTCACAAGATAGCCGTTCCCTTCCAGGTATCCGTCCTTTCTCTCCTTTGCGCCGATGGCCCCGGCAATGCTCCCTGCCACACTCGGCTTCTCTGCCACTACAAGTTGCATCTTGATTTCCTCCTTCCGGTTCTGGAACTTCCCGCTGTCTCCATGCTGTTATTCCACGCTGTCCTCTTTATCCCCAAAGAAATCCGGTTCTGTTTCTTCTTCCTCTTCCTCCTCATATTCTTCTCCTTCCTCCTCTTCTTCCTCGTCCTCGTCAAGAAATTCCCCGTTCTTTCTGCGTGCCGCCTGGAAGTAATAAACGGCCCCGATGACACCGGCTGCCAGGACACCCAGGATCAGGTATGCCGCTGCGGGGTTTTCTGCTGTTTCCCCGTCTTTCGATGTTTCCACATTCTCCTGCATTTCTGCGTTTCCGGCGCTTTCCCCGGCATCTTCCTCCGGATCTGCCTCCTGGCCCCTGTCCGGTTCCACATCCTCCGCACTGTTGTTGGATAAAGCGCTTTCCGTCACAGGGATTGCCGATTCCAAAGCCGCTGAATTTTTCGGGAGCGTCTCGCTGACATCCGACGCTGCGTTCAGCAGATCATTTTCGCTGATCTCCGTCAGGAAATAAACGGCTTCTTCCTCCCCGTCCCTGTCAATGATCAGATAAAACACTTTCTCTGTCGCCGTCTGTATGGTATAGAATTCCTTCCCTTCCCCGCTCTTTTCCTTCTCCCCGGACTCCTCTTTTTCCCCCGTTTCTGCCGTTTCCTGCTTCTTCTGTACAGGGCTGTCCTCCGAAACGGTGTTTCCGCTGCTGTCCGTCCTGGTATGCTCTGTCACCTGTGCAGCGGCAGAGGAAGGCCCGGATGCCTGCGCATTGACTGGAAGCTGCTCCGCCGGGTTTTCCCCGTTTCCGTCCTCCTCCGGATTTGTGTAATAAGGGTTCTCTGTTTTATAGATTTCTGACATATTTCCGGCATTGTCCATAGCGGAAATGGTAAAATACTGGTAGCCTGCGTCAAACTGCTGCAGGCGGATATTCAGCACACCCTGCGTAAGCTTCTTGAACTCATACCCGTTTACATACACTGCCTTAATGCCGGAGTCCGTATCCTGCGCCTGCACGCTTAACAGGCCGTCACTGACCGCAGCATTCAGGACGGGCTTTGTGAAATCAAAGCACTTGATATAGCGGTTCTTCTCATAGGTGTTCCCATTCTGGTCTGTCACAAGCACATAGACCGTGGAGTTTTCCGAAATCTCCACATACATATCTTCTGTGATGTCCGTCCAGCTCCCATTCTGTGCGATTTTTGCCTGCACCGTCTTTATGGTGAAATTCCCGGAATGTGCCACGTCCTCTGCGGAAACAGACACTTTTGCGGTTTCCTTATGCCATCCTAACGGTGTGGCAATCGTAATCTTCACTTCCGGTTCGTCATACCTGCACCGGCTGTAATCTTCCCTGCAGACCCCGCACTGCTGATCAGGAGCATAGGGGGAGCATTTCCTGGCACAGACGCACTCCGGCTCCGAAATTTTCCCGCTGGCTTCATCCTCTCTTTCCGCCTTAGTTTCTTTTCCGTTTTCCTCTGCTTTTGTTCCGCTGCTTTTTTCTGCCTCCTCCTCGCCGTCCCTGTCCTGTGCATGGACATCCACCGGATTCCCGCCGCCGTCCGGCAGCGCCCCTGCAGGCATACCAAGCAGCAGCGTGAAAAGCGCCAGTGTCAATGTGATCTTAATGGATAGTTTTTTCTTCATTCCCTGCGTTCTCCTTTTCTTTTTTTGCCAGCAGCTGCAAAATCTCGTCCTCGCTGACTTTGTTGAACAGCTGCAGCTTCTCGGACGAGATTTTGTATTTCTTTATGGTTTTCATGGCTTCGGCATCCTCCATCATCTGCCGCTGCTCCTCCAGGTCCTTCTCTCTGGCCTGCAGGTCTGCAAGCTGCTGTCGGACTTTTTTAAGCTCTTTTTCCATTCTTTCCTTTGTCATGCTTCCTCCTTTTCCCGGTTATGGAAAGCCCCCTCATCCCACATCAAAATAGAACAGCGGGTTATAATACTCCCCGTTGTACAGGCATTCGATATGTAAATGGCTTTCCGCATCTCCGATTATCCCGATGGCTGTCCCTTCGGCTATATTCTGCCCCGTATAGACATTCAGGCTCTCCAGATGGGCATACTTTGTGACATACCCGTCCTTTTCCAGCACCACATAGTTTCCATAATGGCTGTCATAGGCGGCTGCCGCCACTGTGCCGTCATGCGCTGCATAAACGGCTGTCCCTGCCGGAACTTCTATGTCCAGCCCCCGGTGCAGTTCTTCCGCCCCGGTATCCGGGTTCCTGCGGTATCCATAATAGCTGCTGACACAGGGATGCCAGTACAGATCCAGCGGAGAGGTAAACTCCTGGACAAGCCCGCACGTTTCCGCATACATGGCATAAGTCTCTGCCTGCCCTGCATCCATCTCCTGGGATACGACGCTCTCCAGCGGCTCAACAGAAAGCTCCACCCGCAGGACGCTGGCCTCATATTCTTCCTCTGTCATAACTATGTTTCCGTCCGCATCATACAGCGGGCTGCCGTATGCATCCGTAACCGGCACCTGCCTTGTCCTCGTTTCCGTATCCGGTGTGAGCGTCAGCGTATACATCCCGTCAAAAAGCGCCTGTATCTCGCTCTCCACTTCATCTGCGGTAAACTCCGTATGGATGGCTGACAGGTAACTGATGAGGGTGAACGGGTTATGCCCGATTTCCCCCAGCTCATAAGAATACTCCTCATATCCCGGATAATCCGTCTCTATCCGGTCAATCTCATTCTGCAGGTCAAGCTCCAGGCGGGTAAACTGTAACTCTGCCGCATCCATTTCGGACGGCTCGCTGAGATAACTTCCCGTCAGAACCGCAGACTGGATACCCGCAAATATGGCCCCGCAGGAAGATATGGCAGACATCACCATGACCAGCAGGACCGCCGCCATCCCTGCCATTGCCAATGCGCCCCTGCTTTCCCCTGCCAGTCTCTGCAGCCTGCCCGCCACAGCTGAGGCGCTGCCGGACTTTTTGACCGCTTCCCTTGCGGCTTTCATGGCACTGCCTTTCCGCCCTGCCTTGATGTACTCCCTCTTTATGCGCTGCTTCTGCAGACGTTTCTGCAGTGCCTTTTTCCGCAGCTGTGGGTTTTCCTCCAGAAATTTCTGGTACTGGAAACTGGCTTCTTTTTGGAACTGCTTCTTTTCCAGCCTTGCCGCTTTTGCCCTCTGCCTCTGGCCTTTCCTTTGATCATGCCTTTTCACAAAGCCATACGCATCTTCCATCCTCTGCTCTGTTTTATGTGCGCCCTCTACTGCAGAATTTTCTTTCTCTGTTTCCGCAATCTTTTCATGGACAAAGCTGCTCCCTCCGCTTTTCAGCCTGTTTATGGCAGTTCTGGCAATTCCTTCTTCCCGGAAAGGCTTCTCTCTCTCAACAGGGACAACAACGTAAGTTCCCCTGCCCGTTTCTTCATCAAACACCCTCTGCAGGGTATATTCCCGTCTCCTGGGCAGCTTCGCCCTCGCCTTTTCCGCCTTTTTTCTGGCTTTCTCTGCCTGTTCCTGTTTCCTCTGCAGTTTTTTACTGCCCGTAAAGCCAATCCTGTCAGTTTCCTTAAAATCGGCTCCCCCGGCATCTTCAAAAACGGATTCTCCTGTCTGGAACTGTCCATCGTCGGTAAGACGGCGGTTTTCCTTCTGTCTATGCCTTCTGTGGCATTCCTTTTGTTTCTGCGGCCGGCAACAAGCATCTTCCTGGCGGCGATCATCCGCAGCATCCGGTTTTCCCTCCAGATCTTCCGTCTGCTCTGGAAGTGTCTGTTCCAGAAAAACGCTGTTGCCATCAGAGAATCCCTGCTTTTCCTGATCCGCTTCCGCACCCGTCTCCTGAACACTTTGTCCAAAAGTTTCCCGGATTTTCTTCCTCCCATATCTTTTTGACATCTTCGGTTCTCGGTAATCTTCCCCGGCTTCTCTCCCGCCTTCTTTTTCCTGTTTCTGGGCTTCTCCGGCAAAAATCCCTTCCTCATTCCGCACGGCACCGCTTTTCTCTGGCTTTTCCTCTGGAAAATCCCTCCGGCTTCCTTCTTTCCCCTCCATCTTCTGGACATTTTGTCCAAAAGTTTCCCGGATTTTCTTCCTCCCATATCTTTTTGACATCTTCGGCTCTTGGAAAGCTTCTCCGGCTTCTTTCCTGCCTTCCTTTTCCGGCTCCTGGGTTTCCTCGGCAAAAATCCCTTCCTTATTCTGCACGGCACCGCTTTTCTCTGGCTTTTCCTCTGGAAAATCCCTCCGGCTTCCTTCTTTCCCCTCCATCTTCTGGACATTTTGTCCAAAAGTTTCCCGGATTTTCTTCCTCCCATATCTTTTTGACATCTTCGGCTCTTGGAAAGCTTCCCCGGCTTCTTTCCTGCCTTCCTTTTCCGGCTCCTGGACTTCCCCGGCAAAAATCCCTTCCTTATTCTGCACGGCACCGCTTTTCTCTGGCTTTTCCTCTGAAAAATCCCTCCGGCTTCCTTCTTTCCCCTCCATCTTCTGGACATTTTGTCCAAAAGTTTCCCGAATTTTCTTCCTCCCATATCTTTTTGACATCTTCGGCTCTTGGAAAGTTTCTCCGGCTTCTTTCCTGCCTTCTTTTTCCGGCTCTTGGACTTCCCCGGCAAAAATCCCTTCCTTATTCTGCACGGCACCGCTTTTCTCTGGCTTTTCCTCTGGAAAATCCCTCCGGCTTCCTTCTTTCCCCTCCATCTTCTGGACATTTTGTCCAAAAGTTTCCCGGATTTTCTTCCTCCCATATCTTTTTGACATCTTCGGCTCTTGGGAAGCTTCCCCGTCTTCTTTCCCGCCTTCCTTTTCCGGCTCCTGGGCTTCCCCGGTAAAAATTTTCCCGGTCCTGTACAGCCCCGCCTTTTCTCTTTTATAAAAAGCGGCTCTGCGTTTCCTCTTTTTCCCTGCCAACGGTTCTTTCCACCTCCCTGATGCGTTTCTCCGCCATCTCAAAATATTCCCTGTCGATCTCTGCCCCTAAATACTTCCTTCCGTTCTGTACCGCTGCAACGGCGGTGCTTCCGCTTCCCATAAAGCCGTCAAAGATAACCTCCCCCGGCTGGCTGGATATCTGTACCAGCCAGGACAGGAATTCCACATTTTTTACCGTAGGGTGGAAGATTCCGTTCTGTTTCTGCCATGCAGAATGGTAAGTTGCCTTCGGGTATTCCGATCCAAACCAGCAGGCATTGAACCTTGTCTTATATTTTCTGCCCGGCTCCCTGCCCGCATGGAACCTGCTTCCCTCCTTTTTCCTGTTCTGCAGGAGTGTGGTATGGTTAAACAGCCGCCTTCCTTTCTGGCAGAAAATGATCCATTCCGCATTGCTGGCATAGCTCCCTCTCAGATCGCCAATCCCTCCCACGATCCCCTTCTCTACAACCATGCAGTTCTTAATGGCAAAACCCGCCTGCTTCAGACACCCGTAATGGTACGGGTAGGTGTCAAACCGGGTGAAGAAATACGCATGGGAGTTGTCTTTCAAAATCCGGTAGCTCTCATGCGCAAACCTCTCATAATCGATCCCGCCGTCCCCGGCAAGCGCCCTGTGTCTGGCATTGGTAAAATTATTCCGGTAGGAAATCCCATAGGGAGGATCAGAAAGGATCATGGACACATCCCCGTCCGGTATCAGCGGCATCAGCTCCATACAGTCCATGCAGTATATCCGGCCCGGTAAAATTTCTGCCTGTCCGCCATGCAGCCCCTCTTTCATCTCCTAATCGTCCCCTGTTCTGGATGCCGTTTCTTCCGGCTTTGTGTTCATGATCGCATAGGTTTTTGTATCCTTCGGGTATCTGTCCACAAACGGGATCACCACGCTGTCAAATAAAATCAGCCCGCTTCCCGGCTCGGAATTGGTCACATGGGCAAGCTGCTTTCCTGAAAGCCCCAGCTTATCCGCAAGGATTGCCTGGTCCTTTGCGTTCTGGTTCAGAAGGTAGACAAAATCGCTGTTTCCCAAAATGCCCTCGATCTCCTCCGACTTCAAAAAGTCCCCCACGTTCTGCGTCAGCCCTGTCGGTATGCCGCCCCATTTCCGGAACCGTTTCCATATCTCCACGGAATAAAGCGCCGTCTGTTTCTCTTTCAGCAGAAGGTGGAACTCATCACAGTAATACCTTGTCGCAACCCTGCGCTCCCGGTTCTGTGACACCCGGTTCCAGACTGCGTCCTGCACGACCAGCATCCCAAGCTCCTTCAGCTGGCTGCCCAGATCCCGGATGTCGAAGCACACAATCCGGTTCCGGCTGTCCACGTTGGTACGGTGGTTGAAGTAATTCTGCGATCCATGCACATACAGCACAAGGCTGCTGGCAATCCTGACCGCTTTCTGCTTCGCTTCCCTCTGCATTTCCGGCGCCACGTCTTTCGGCTCATACTTTAACAGCGCATTGTACAGATCCTCCAGAATGGGCATATTCCCCGGCTCCGGCTCCTCAAAATACCTGTCATAGATATGCTTGATGCAGGTGTCTATGATGCCCTTCTCATCGCTTTCCAAGCCTTTCTTTCCCCCGGCGATCTGGTCGCACAGGGTAATCAGGAAGTCACTCTTAAGCTTCAGCGCTTCCTTGTCCCCTTTGTGGGAAAGCTGGATGTCCATCGGGTTTAAGAAATCCCTGGAATTGGTGGCAAGCCTTACCACCTGCCCGTGGAGCGCCTGGACCAGCGGGAAATATTCCCCCTCTGGATCACAGACAATGATATCGTCCCTTGTGGTCAGGAAACAGGATAAAATCTCCCGCTTGGCGCTGAACGATTTGCCGCTCCCAGGCGTCCCCAGGATCACCCCGTTTGGCGTGCGCAGCCTTTTCCGGTCTGCCATGATCATGTTGTTGCTGAGTGCGTTCAGTCCGTAATAAATGGCAGGCGGCGGCATGAAAAGCTCCTGTGTGCAGAAAGGCACAAGGACAGCGGCGCTTTTGGTGGTAAGATCCCGCTCAATCCCGGTATGGTTGCAGCCGATCGGCGCACTCGCCATCAGCCCCTGCTCCTGTAAATACTGCAGGCACCGCAGGTTGCAGTTTGCCTGCTGGATAATGCCGGACACCCTCTGCGTAATGCTCCCAAGCTCCCTCTTTGTCTTTCCAAAGCAGGTGATGAGGAAGGTTGTCCTGATCATCTTCTGGTTGCTTGTGTTGAGATCGTCCAGCAGATCCAGCGTGTCTTTCTCATAAGCCAGGATGTCGGTCGGCAGGATGTCCATGTCATACCCGCTCCTCACCGCTTTCTTCTGCTCGTCGATCTTATTCTTCTGGATCTCGCTCAATGCCCCCTTTATCATCTTGGCCGCCTTGAGTGGCTCCATCGTCCGCATATGCAGGGTAAGGGTAAGGTTGCCGTCAATGTCCAGAAGCCTCTTTACCAGCTCGTCCGTAAACTTTGGCGCAATCATGTCAAGGTAAGATACGCTCCCATAAATGCTGCCGGATCTAAACCGGCTCGGATAACGGAAGTCAAACCCCGGCGGCGCAATGCAGTCCTTGACGGATCTGCCGGATTCCAGAAGCTCCCGGAAGGAAAAACGGAAAGGCTCCATTGTCCCCTGGTTGAAGTATTCATGCAGGATGCGCAGCCTCTCCTTTCCGTCCAATGCCCTCGCATTAGTGCCGATGCTGTTCAGGTTGCGGATGACGTCCTTCTCAATATTGTTCAGCTTTCCCCTTGCCTCCTTTACCCCGGCGCTTTCCACGCCGAAGATCAGGTATTTGGACTTGATGACGCCGTTGTTGCCCTTTGCAGACTGCTGTTTCAGCATCTGCGTGTACTCTTCCCGGATATCGTCAAAGTCATCGTCCTGCGGCGGAATGTCAAACTGTTCCGCAAGCGCCTGTCCGCTGACCTGCCTGTTGAACAAAAACAGTTCAAACCTTATGGACGGATCAAAGTAATTGAGGAGCCTGCTGTATTCCTCCAGGATATCGCCCTGATCCTCCACCTCCAGCAAATCATAGTTAATGTCATAAAACTCCACCATTTTCGTGAAAAAAGTATGCGTCACCTGGCAGATGCCGTCCCGGTGCATGGTTTCAAATGTGATGGTTTTCTGCGCCGTGTCCGGCTTGTCCTGCCCCTTCCCGTTCCCGGCAAGGATACGTTTAAGCTCCCGCAGCCGCCTTTTTTCAGAAAAAGTAAGCCCCGCTTTACTCTGCGGCTTCTGCTTTTTTCCTGCCGCCTGCCCTGCTCTCAAGACAGCGCACCTCCTCCCTGATTTTCTCCAGCTCCTCCAGCTGTGTGTAGATATTCTCTGACTGGTACGGCCGAATCCCCGGAGTGAGCGCCTTCTGCCTTAACATGAAGTACAGGATCTTCTCCGCAGGGAAGCCGTCCCTTTCATACATTGCCAGAAAGAAGAAAGGCAGCATCACACCGACCATCAGGAAAGCCGCCGCCTGCGCCCCGATCACACCCTTTGTGAAAAAATAGACCGGGACTCCGGCAAGCGCAGCCCCGCCAAAGCATACAAGCTGCCTTTTGGTCAGGTTGAACGCCACTTTCGTCTTGATATTGCTCAAGTCTTTCGGCACTGATACTGAAATTGCCATAGCCTGCTCCTTTCCATAGATTCCACCAATGCTTAATGCGCATTGAAAATTGTCTTGCTGAAACTGCCTGTTTTAAACAGGCTGAAACAGAGGATCACGGTATATGCCGCCGCCGACCACAATGCGCTGTGCAGATTGCCCGCCACTGCGACGCCTGCCACAAGCGCTGCATAGATCGCCACGCATACCATGATAAAGAACCCCTGAAATGCAAGGGCGATAAGCCCTTTTAAATAATTCGTCCCGATTGTCCCCCATTCCCGGCTGGTAACTGTCGCTGCCGGAATTGGCGCCACTGACACATAAAGGTAGATTTCAATCATGCGCCCGTAAAGGATGACGGTGATGAGGACAGACATGATTTTCATACATAAGCTGATTACCATAGTTTCCATGCCAAGCCCGATCAGCTCCCCGATGCCCATGCTGTCAATCTGGCTGTTGAACATGGAAGTAAGCGCAGTTTCCACATCCAGGCTCGTCGAGCCTGATATGGAAGCTGCCGCCTGCGCCACTGCATGGCTTCCCACATCAAACACTGCCATGACAATATCAAAAGTTTTGGAAAGCAGCATCACAGCAATGCAAGCCTTGAATAAAAAACGGAAAAACAGGCTTGTGTCAAAATCGTGCATATTGTTTTTGTCAATTACCATCGTTATCAGCTCATAAATCAGCACAAAGCTGATGATCATCCCCGCTATGGGGATGATCACATTCTCCGACAGTGTTTTTATCATGTTGAAAATGCCGGAATTCCATGTGCTGGGTGTCTGGCTGACTTCCCCCGCAATCGTGCCCACTTTCGTATTAACGTCCGTGAACATGGTTGCAAGGTTGTCAAGCACCCACCCCTGAAGCATCTCCTTTATGAAATCAGTGATTTTATCAATGATCCCGCCCATTGTTCTTAGGAGAACAGGCTGGTAAGCTGTGGGATCACCGTCTGCGCCACAATGATAATGCCGCCCCCGCTCATAAGCTGTGTTATCCCCAATTAGTAGGAACAATACAGCTTTCTGGCGGGCGGCGGCACGTCAAGAAATATATATG
>CANREH010000116.1 GCA_947629585.1 uncultured Lachnospiraceae bacterium
TCTACACACCTCCTTCATCCTTTCCGCATACGCAGAAAACCTGATTTTATTCTATGATAAAAATTAACGAGCCTATTATATTATCAAACCTCCTTTTCGTCAAGTAGTTTTTACACTCCACAATATCCCTGGGTTTGTGGATTTCTTTTCCTCCGTCTTTTTCCACCCCGTGGATATGTTTGATCAAATTATCCACATTTTGTTGATAACTTGTGGATAACTTCGGCATTTTTATGGATTATTCCACAGATTTATGGAAAAAATCCCAAATTTTACGCTGTTTGATCAAACGTGGACATTGTTCGACAGGTTATCCACAGCCTGGTTCATTATTCTCTTTCCTTTGTTCATATTCTGTTTATTTTAAGTCATTATCCTGCTTTTTTTCTTTTGTTATCCCCCGTCATACACGAAATTATCCACATTTTAAAGAATTTTACCTCATCTATCCATTGCAAAATTTCTCATTTTGTTGTAGAATGATAGGTACTTTACTACCAAAGAAAGGCTGATGTTTTGACATGGACGATTTGCTTCTTCTTCTAAAAAACAAATGGGAAGACATTTTGGATTTTATGAAAACTGAATACTCAATTCAACAGGCTTCGTTTGATACGTGGCTTCGCGCAATCAGCCCTTATGCGGTAGAAGCTGCACCCGATGACAGTTATATCATCACGATCCTGGTGGACGAATCAAAGGTCGGGGCTTCCAGCAAAGACTATATTGTAAAACGTTACGGCCTTCCGCTGAAATGCTCGATTGAGCTTACCTGTTCCATTACCTGTACACTTTCTTTCCTATTATATAGTGAGATTGACAAGCTTGCTTCCGGTAAGGATACAAAGGCTGCATCTGTTTCCAAAGAGAAACCTGCTTTTGGCGACGATTCCTTCTTAAACCCGCGCTATACCTTTGATACTTTTGTCGTAGGGAATAAAAATGCGCTGGCGCACGCCGCTTCTATGGCCGTTGCAGAATCGCCTGCCCAGGTCTATAACCCTTTATTTATTTACGGAGGCGTCGGTCTTGGAAAGACGCATTTAATGCATTCCATTGCCCACTTCATTATGGAAAATACTCCTTCTCTGAAGGTACTGTATATCAGCAGCGAAACGTTTACCAACGAACTGGTAGCCGCTATCCGGACAGGACGGACGGACGAATTTCAGAGAAAATACCGCAAGATCGATGTTCTTTTGATCGACGATATTCAGTTTGTCGTTGGTAAGGAAAGTACGCAGGAGGAATTTTTCCATACCTTCAATACCCTGCGGGAATCGGAAAAGCAGATTGTAATCTCCAGCGACCGTCCTCCCAGGGATATGGAAACCTTAGAAGACCGCCTGCGTTCCCGCTTTGCCGCCGGGCTTGTCGTCGATGTCGGGCAGCCGGACTATGAGACGCGCCTTGCCATCCTCAAGAAAAAAAACGAGCTGGACAACTTAAACCTGACTAACGAAGAAGTTTTTCAATATATTGCCACGAATATTACTTCCAATATCCGTGAACTGGAAGGATCTCTGACGAAGATCATTGCCTTGTCACGCCTGAAAAAGCGTGATATTACCTTAGAGCTTGCTGAGGAAGCCTTAAAAGATTTGATTTCTTCCGATAAAAAAGAGATTACCGTAGAATCCATTATTGATATTGTTGCTGATCACTACAATATTAGTTCTTCAGATATTTTGTCCGGAAAGAGAAGCCGCAATATCTCTTATCCCCGCCAGATCTGTATGTACCTCTGCAGGGAATATACCGATATTTCCCTTGACGATATCGGCAAAAAGATGGGGAAACGGGATCACTCTACGATTATGCACGGCATTAATAAAATTCGGGATGATTTAAAAAATGAAGACGCCGTTTTAAAAGAGGCTCTCTCCCTGTTAGGGAAAAAGATTAACGCCTGATGTGGATAACCTGTTGGTTTTTTGTGAATATTATGTGCATTTTTCTGCCATTGGCAGTTTCCAGGTGGATAACTTTTCTTTTCTGCACAGGGTTTTCCTCCTGGAATGCACAGGGAACAGCTTCATTTTTCCTTTAATTTAAAGCATTTTTAACCGTTTTTCACATTTCCACACCCTCTACTACTACTACTACGATCTCTTTTATTTATATACTTATTTTTCTATTTTGAAAGGAGTTATACACATGCTGCATTTTTCAAGCAACAAAGCCGATTTCCTGGCAGGGATCAATATCGCCATGCGGGCTGTCCCGCAGAAAACTACCATGCCAGTACTTCAATGTATTGTTTTAATAGCGGAAAACGGCATTCTGAAGTTAATCTCCAATAACATGGATCTTGGAATTGAAACCATTGTGAACGCAGACATCCGGGAAGAAGGCAGTATCGCAATCGACGCAAAGCTCTTTTCTGATATCGTCCGTAAGCTGCCTGACAATGTGATTACGATAAAAACGGATGAATATTTTAACGCTGAAATTACCTGTGAACGGGCGAGATTTAAAATCGCAGGGCAGGATACGGAAGAATTTTCCTTCCTTCCGGAATATGAAAAGGGAAATCCGCTGGTATTAAGCCAGTTTACCTTAAAAGAAATGATCCGGCAGACTGTATTTGCAATATCGGATATTGAAACCAATAAGCTGATGACCGGAGAGCAGTTTTTTATCCATGACAGGGAGTTTAAGATCACAGCTTTGGACGGACATCGTATCGCTATCCGTAAAATTCTGTTAGAAGGGCCTTTTCCGGATACCAATGTCGTCGTTCCGGGAAAAACCCTGCAGGAGATCAGCAAAATTTTAATGGGGGATATGGAAGATAAGGTTCTGCTGTATTTTCTGGAAAACCATATTTTATTTGAATTTGATAACACGATTGTGCTGTCCCGCCTGATTGAAGGGGATTACTACAAAATTGATCAGATGCTTTCCAGCGATTATGAAACAAAGCTGTCCATCAGCAACAGGGAGCTGACGGCGAGCATCGACAGGGGGACGCTGTTAATCCGGGAAAATGATAAAAAACCGGTGATTATGGAGATTGGCGATGAAGTGATGGCAGTCAGGATTACGTCGGCTATGGGAACGATGGAAGATGAAATCGCCATTGAGAAGGAAGGGAAGGATCTCATGATCGGCTTTAACCCGAGGCTTCTTTTGGATTCCCTGAAGGTCATTGAAGATGAACAGATTACGATTTACCTGATTAATTCTAAATCGCCGTGCTTTATCCGAAATGAAGATCAGTCCTATATTTATTTAATCCTTCCAATTAATTTTAATTAAGATGGAGGCAGGATATGCAGATAATTTATTTAAGAGATGATTTTATTAAGCTTGGACAGGCTCTGAAAGCTGCGGGAGCCGTTGGTTCCGGCGTAGAGGCAAAGCTTGTGATAAAGGATGGGCAGGTTTTGGTGAATGGTTCTGTCTGCATGCAGCGGGGAAAAAAGCTGTATGCCGGAGATGTGGCGGAATTTCAGGGAGAGAAGATACAGATTGAGAAACGAGAACAGTCATAGGAGTTGTTATGGTAATTGAATCCCTGGAGGGAAAAGACTTTCGGAATTATGAGACCTTATCCCTGACGTTTGGACATCGGGTCAATATTTTTTTTGGGGATAATGCGCAGGGGAAGACAAACCTGTTGGAAGCCATTTATCTGCTGGGGACGGCAAGGTCCCACCGGGGCAGCAGGGACGGGGAATTGATCCGCCTGGGGATGCAGGAATCCCATTTAAGAATGAAGTTTAAAAGACAAGAAATTTCCCATCAGATGGATATGCACCTGCGGAAAAGGAAAGGGAAAGGGATTGCCGTTGACCAGAATGTAATAAGACGGGCGGCGGACATGATGGGGCTTGCCTGCATGGTGTTTTTTTCCCCGGAGGATTTGAATATTGTAAAAAATTCGCCGGGCGAGAGAAGGCGCTTTATGGATATGGAGCTGTGCCAGTTGGACAGGGCGTATCTTTATGCCTATACCTCTTACCGGAAAGCGCTGCAGCAGAGAAACAGCATTTTAAAGCAGGCATATTACCGGAGGGATTTACTGGATACGCTTTCTGTCTGGGATGAAAAGCTGTTGGAATTTGGAATACAGCTTGTGAAAGGGCGCAGGGAATTTTTGGAAGAATTAAAAGAAGCTGCCCGTGAGATCCATCTGCATTTATCGGGCGGAAGGGAAGATTTAGAGGTGATCTACCATCCGTCCGTGACGGAGCTTACGTTTGAGGAGCACCTGGCAGGCGCCAGGGAGCGGGATCTGGCACTGTGCCAGACCAGTGTCGGCCCGCATAAGGATGACATTATTTTGAAGGTACAGGATCAGGAGCTGCGCAGGTTTGGCTCCCAGGGACAGCTGCGGACTGCGGCGTTATCGCTGAAGCTGGCGGAGATTGCTTTGGTAAAAAATAAAATGAAGGAGAATCCGGTGCTTCTGCTGGATGATGTCTTATCCGAGCTTGACCGGAACAGGCAGTCTCATTTATTGGAGAATATTCAGGGAATCCAGACCTTTATGACCTGTACGGGGCTGGAAGAATTTGTAAAGCAGCGGATGGAAATCGATACCGTGTATCATGTAGTTTCCGGAAGCGTGAAAAGGATGAAGAAGGAAGAATAGCTGCAAGGAGGTTTGTATGGGACAGGAATATGGAGCGGATCAGATTCAGATTTTAGAGGGTCTGGAAGCAGTAAGGAAACGGCCGGGAATGTATATTGGAAGCACATCCCTTAAGGGGCTTCACCATCTGGTATATGAAATTGTAGATAATTCTGTGGATGAGGCATTGGCGGGATTTTGTACCGAGATTCAGGTTTTTATCAATGAGGATAATTCCATTAAGGTGATTGATAATGGGCGCGGTATTCCTGTCGGGATTAACCATAAGGCGGGGCTTCCTGCGGTGGAAGTTGTGTTTACCATTTTACATGCCGGAGGAAAATTCGGCGGCGGCGGATATAAGGTTTCCGGAGGTCTTCACGGCGTCGGTGCGTCGGTCGTAAATGCCCTGTCGGAATGGCTGGAGGTGGTGATCCATTCGGACGACGGAAACAGGTATATGCAGCGTTATGAGCGCGGAAAAGTGATGTATCCCTTGAAGAAGATTGGAACCACCGATCACACGGGGACAGAAGTTACCTTCCTGCCGGATAAGGAGATTTTTGAAGAAACGGTATTCGACTATGATACGTTAAAAACGCGCCTTCGGGAAATGGCTTTTTTAACGAAAGGAATCCGCATTATTTTAACCGATCGAAGGGAAGAAAAAGAGAAGGTAAGGATTTTTCACTACGAGGGCGGCATTAAGGAGTATGTCACCTATTTAAATAAAAACAAAGATCCGTTATATGAGCAGATTATTTATTGTGAAGGAAGCAAGAACGATGTTTATGTAGAAGTCGCCATGCAGCATAATGACGGGTTTAACGAGAACTGTTACAGCTTTGTGAATAATATCACGACGCCGGAGGGCGGCACGCACCTTGCCGGGTTTAAGAATGCGCTTACCAAAACCTTTAACGATTATGCCAGGTCGCAGAAAATTTTAAAGGAAAATGAACAGAACCTGTCGGGAGAGGATATCAGGGAAGGGCTGACGGCGATTATCAGCATCAAGATCGGGGAGCCTCAGTTTGAGGGGCAGACCAAGCAAAAGCTTGGGAACAGCGAAGCAAGGGGCGCGGTAGAAAGCGTTGTCTCCGAGCAGCTTACCTATTTCCTGGAGCAGAACCCTGCGGTGGCAAAGATGATCTGTGAAAAAGCGATCCTTGCGCAGCGGGCAAGGGACGCGGCAAGAAAAGCGCGGGATCTGACGAGAAGAAAGACGGCTTTGGAGAGCATGAGCCTTCCGGGAAAATTAGCGGACTGCTCCGACAAAGATCCGAAGAACTGCGAGATTTATATCGTGGAGGGAGATTCCGCCGGAGGCAGCGCAAAAACGGCAAGATCCCGCGCTACGCAGGCAATCCTTCCACTGCGCGGAAAGATCCTGAATGTGGAAAAGTCGCGGCTCGATAAAATCCTTGTCAACAATGAGATCAAAGCGATGATTACGGCATTTGGAACCGGTATTTCGGATGATTTTGATATTACCAAGCTCCGTTACCATAAGATTATCATTATGACCGATGCCGATGTGGACGGGGCTCATATCAGCACGCTGCTGCTTACCTTTTTATATCGTTTCATGCCGCAGTTAATTAAGGGCGGATATGTATATCTTGCGCAGCCGCCGCTTTATAAGATTGAGAAGAATAAGGGCGTATGGTATGCTTACAGCGATGACGAGCTGAACCGGATTTTAATGGAAATCGGGCGGGACAACAACAATAAAATCCAGCGCTATAAAGGGCTTGGAGAGATGGACCCGGAACAGCTCTGGGAAACGACGATGGACCCGGAAAAGCGGATTTTGCTGCGGGTAACGATGGATGAAGAATCGGAATCCGAAATTGATGTGACATTTACGACGTTAATGGGCGATAAAGTAGAGCCGAGAAGGGAATTTATCGAAGCGAACGCAAAATTTGTCCGTAATTTGGATATTTAATGGCAGAAAGGAAGGACGGCATGGACGAAACTATTTTCGATAAAGTGGATGAAGTAGACCTGAAAAAAACGATGGAAACATCGTATATTGATTACGCAATGTCGGTCATTGCGGCAAGAGCCCTTCCTGATGTGCGAGACGGCTTAAAGCCTGTGCAGAGGCGGATTCTTTACGCAATGGTGGAGTTAAACAACGGCCCGGACAAACCTCACAGGAAATGCGCGCGTATTGTCGGCGATACCATGGGTAAATATCATCCCCACGGCGACAGCTCTATCTACGGAGCTTTGGTGAATCTTGCGCAGGAATGGAATACGAGATATCCCCTGGTGGACGGGCATGGAAATTTCGGTTCCGTGGACGGGGACAGCGCTGCGGCCATGCGTTATACCGAAGCGCGTTTATCCAAAATTTCTATGGAAATGATCTCTGACATTAATAAAAATACGGTTGATTTCATTCCTAACTTTGATGAAACAGAAAAAGAGCCTGTGGTGCTTCCCTCCCGTTTTCCGAATTTGCTGGTGAACGGGACATCCGGGATTGCGGTCGGCATGGCGACGAATATTCCGCCGCACAATTTAAGGGAAGTCATTGCGGCCGTGGTAAAGATTATTGATAATCTTGTGGAAGAAGACAGGGATACGCAGATAGAGGAAATTTTGGAGATTATCAAGGGGCCGGATTTTCCGACAGGCGCAACGATTCTTGGAACCAGGGGGATTGAAGAGGCTTACCGCACCGGACGGGGAAAAATCCGCGTCAGGGCGGTCACAAATATCGAAACAATGTCAAACGGCAAGAGCCGGATTATTGTGACAGAGCTTCCGTATATGGTAAATAAAGCGCGTTTAATTGAAAAAATAGCGGAGCTCCACCGGGATAAAAAGGTGGATGGGATTACAGAGCTGCGGGACGAATCGGATCGGCAGGGAATGCGTATCTGCATTGAGCTCCGGCGTGATGTGAACGCAAATGTTGTTTTAAATCAGTTATATAAACATACCCAGCTTCAGGATACCTTTGGCGTCATTATGCTTGCTTTGATTGGCAATGAGCCGAAGGTTATGAATTTAAAGGAGATGCTTTCTTATTATCTGAAGCATCAGGAAGAAGTTGTCACGAGACGTACCAAATATGATTTGAATAAGGCGGAGGAGCGTGCCCATATTTTACAGGGCCTGCTGATTGCGCTGGATCATATTGACGAGGTTATTAAGATCATCCGTTCTTCCAGGACGGTGGCGATCGCGAAAGAAAGCCTGATGGAGAGGTTTTCTCTATCCGATGCCCAGGCGCAGGCGATTGTGGATATGCGTCTGCGGGCGTTAACTGGACTGGAGAGGGAGAAGGTTCAGAATGAATTAAAAGAATTAGAGGCAAAAATTGCGGAATATAAGGCGATCCTATCTGATCGCAAGCTGCTGCTGGGCGTGATTAAAGAGGAAATCATGCTCATTTCATCCAAATACGGGGATGACCGTCGTACTTCCATCGGTTTCGACGAGTTTGATATTTCTATGGAGGATTTGATTCCAAAGGAAAATACCGTGATCACGATGACAAGGCTGGGCTACATAAAAAGGATGTCGATTGATAATTTCCGGAGCCAGAACCGGGGTGGGAAAGGCATTAAGGGAATGCAGACGCTCGAAGAGGATTTTATTGAAGAACTGTTTATGACAACGACTCATCACTATATTATGTTCTTTACGAACCTCGGCAGGGTTTACCGCCTGAAAGCTTATGAAGTTCCGGAAGCGGGAAGGACGTCCAGAGGAACCGCAATCATCAATCTTTTACAGCTTATGCCGGAGGAAAAGATTACAGCCGTGATTACGATCCGGGAATATGAGGATGAAAACTACCTGTTTATGGCTACAAGAAAAGGGATTGTAAAGAAAACGTCCTTAAAGGAATACATGAATATCCGTAAGACGGGGCTTCAGGCAATTACATTAAAAGAGGATGATGAGCTGATCGAAGTGAAATGCACGGACAGCCATAAGGATATCATCCTTGCGACGAAAAACGGCATGTGCATCCGTTTTCATGAGCAGGATGTGCGTCCGACCGGGAGAAGCTCGATGGGCGTCATTGGAATGAACCTTGTGGAAGATGATGAAATTATCGGAATGCAGCTTGATACGCAGGGAGAATATTTATTGCTGGTTTCGGAATACGGGCTGGGAAAACGAACGGCAATCGATGAATTCAGCGTGCAGCACAGAGGCGGAAAAGGCGTGCGCTGTTATAAATTGACCGGAAAAACCGGGAATTTAGTGGGAATGAAGGCAGTAAACGATAATAATGAAATTATGATGATTTCAACAGAAGGGATTATCATCCGTATGCCTGTGGACGGGATTTCCTGCGTCGGAAGAAATACTTCCGGCGTGAAGCTGATTTCCCTGGATTTGGATAAAGACATTACCGTGGCAAGCATTGCAAAGGTCCGGGAAAGTGAAAAGATGGATGGAGAGGAACAGCCGCAATGAGGACAATTCATACAGATACGATTATCGAAAATATCAAAGAAATGTGTATTCAGGCCAATCTTTGTTTAAGTGAAGATGTGGAGGAAGCGTTAAAGCGGGGCGTTCAGAAAGAAGAGTCTCCTTTAGGGGAAAAGGTGCTTTCCCAGCTTCAGGAGAATTTAAAGATTGCTGCACAGGAGCATATCCCAATCTGCCAGGATACCGGGATGGCTGTCGTATTTTTAAAGATAGGGCAGGATCTCCATATTGAAGGGCAGAACCTGGAAGATGCCGTAAATGAAGGAATCCGGCAGGGGTATCAGGAAGGGTATCTGCGGAAATCCATTGTAAGAGATCCGGTGGAAAGAGAAAATACGAGGGATAATACGCCGGGAGTGATTCATTATGAGATTGTCCCGGGAGAACAGTTAGAGATTACCGTTGCGCCAAAAGGCTTTGGCAGTGAAAATATGAGCCGGATCTATATGCTGAAGCCGGCAGACGGTTTGGAAGGGATTAAGTCTGCTATTTTGGAAACTGTGAAATCAGCGGGGCCGAATGCCTGTCCTCCGATCGTGGTCGGCGTCGGTATCGGAGGCAATTTTGAAAAATGTGCCTGGCTTTCCAAGAAGGCTCTGACAAGGAGTCTGGGGGAGGCATCCCCGGTTCCTTATGTCAGGGAGCTGGAAGCAGAGATGTTGGAGAAAATCAACCGGACGGGAATCGGCCCGGCGGGGCTGGGAGGTACGGTAACGGCTCTTGGCGTTAATATCGAGACATATCCTACCCATATTGCAGGAATGCCGGTTGCAGTCAATATTTGCTGCCATGTCAACCGCCATGTTAAGAGGGTGTTATAGAAAGGAGAAAACATACCAGTGGAAAAACATATCAATGCGCCGTTGTCACAGGAAGTCATTATGGATTTAAAAGCAGGTGATTATGTTTATATCACAGGAACGATTTATACGGCAAGAGACGCTGCCCATAAACGAATGTCGGAGTCTTTGGAAAAAGGTGAGAAGCTTCCGTTTGATATGAAGGATACTATTATTTATTATCTGGGGCCGTCGCCTGCGCGTCCGGATCAGGTTATAGGCTCCGCCGGGCCTACCACCAGCAGCCGTATGGATAAATATACCCCTGATTTACTGGATCGGGGGTTAAAGGGCATGATTGGAAAGGGAAAAAGAAGCATCCAGGTCATTGACAGCATGAAAAAGAATCAGTGTGTCTATTTTGCAGCCATTGGCGGCGCAGGCGCTTTATTATCCAAATGTATCCGGTCGTCGGAGGTGATCGCCTATGAAGATCTTGGAACAGAAGCGGTAAGGAAGCTGTATGTAAAAGAGCTTCCGGTTGTTGTGGTGATCGATTCTTACGGAAACAATTTATATGAAACGGCAGCAGAAATTTATAAAAAAAGTAGTTGACAACCTGCTTTTTATTTGATATACTTTATCTTGCGTCTGACGTCAGATAGAAAGTCAGACAGGCAATAACTGAATATTTATGATAAATTCAGATGGAGAAATACTCAAGAGGCTGAAGAGGCGCCCCTGCTAAGGGTGTAGGTCGCGTGAGCGGCGCGAGGGTTCAAATCCCTCTTTCTCCGGTTAGATTACAGACAAGGTAAATTGGTCTGATAATCGATGATACAGGCTGCTGATGGAAACAAGAAAATTTTTGAAAAAAAGATAAAAAAGCTCTTGACAATCAAGCGGCGGTATGATAAGATAAACAAGCTGTCTCTGAGACAGCGGAGAGGACCCTGAA
>CANREH010000117.1 GCA_947629585.1 uncultured Lachnospiraceae bacterium
TTGTATCTGTTCCGATTTTGGGACAGATACAAACACTGGAGTTTGCAAATGTGTTCTTAATCAGCAGACACTAATTAGCGTTATCGAGAGATGATAATCAACACCATGACCATCATCATAACCAAAATGGTCATGATGTGAACCAGTTATTCATTGCTTTTTATAAAAACGAAGTCTGTTCAGAAAATGATGGACGAATTTGATTTTGGTAACAGAACAAGTTTTATGAGAAAATATTTATTCATGCAATGAATTGGACAATAATGGACAGATAGGTTGTGATTATATGGTAGATATTTATGAATTGCTTGCAGAAATCACTAAGATTACTTGTGGAAAAACGATAAGTGGCGATTTTACAGATGAAAATAAGCAAAGATTAAGAAGAGAAAACTGGAAGACATATGAATTAGTGAAAGAAATTTGTACTTTGGTTGTTAGTTACCATGATAATAGCATAGATTTTCAGCCGGGGTATATATGGGGAGGAAAGAGAACATTTGCCATTAGCGATATGACTGATGAAGATTATCTGATGTTAGAAAAATTAGATTTAAGCAGACTTCCGGCTGTTTTGTCATATAGAATTGCCGAATTGTTGTGGTATAAAAAACAAGATTATAAAATGGCAATGCAGTCTTGTAAATATGCAGAAGAACTATTTGATGAATTTTTTAATGTCAATATATGGACAAATAGTGTCGGGTATTTAAGAAGAGCAGTAATATTAGCTGCACAGTTGGGAAAGAAGGATGAATATCAACGATTATGTGATAAATGCCTTGATTATGCAGAAACAGTTGATTCAAAGGACGGTTGTCATGTGATAATCGCTTTGTTGCGTATTTTATTAGAACAGAAATATGATGATAAAAAGGACAGAATTCAGCCACTACTCGATGATATTATATCTGTGAATACAGATATAGATAAAAAAATTAAGGCATACGAGTTGAAGATACAGTTTTTAAACAAAGATAAAGCAGCATTGTCGATTGTAAAGAAAGAGTTTGCGAATATGCTCATTGATGACGCTGATAAAAAAGAAAAGAACAATATAAGAGATTTGTTTATTGTAGAAAAGAATTTAATGAAAGCAATTCAACTTTTACAGAGTGTCGGAGAAAAGGAATTAGTCAAAAAAACTAAACACAAATTGATAGCTGTTCAAAGCGAAATACCTAAGAACATGGCTGTAATAAAGACAAAAAAAGATGCCTCAGAAACGCTGCATCTAATAAGTAAACTATTTGCAGGATTATCTGTTCAGGAGTATGTAATAAGATTAGCTCAATGTGTTAGTTTTTACAAAAAGGAAGACCTAAAAAATAATGTGTTAAATTCAAAAACTGATTTCATTAATAAGTTATTTGGAGCGGCATATAAAGATTCGAAGGGACAAACTATTATTGAACTTCCTCCATTGGATATAAAAAATCCTGAAAAGGACGAACATCTTATAGAATTATATATGTTTTCAGAAGCAAGAATGCAAGAAGAAATTTTGGGAAGCAATCATTTGAAATGGATAATTCAGATTTTAAATAAGGAATATAGTTTTACTGAAGAAGATTTAAAATTTTTAGTGGAACATAATCCCATTATTCCAACAGGAAGGGAACGCATTATTTTAAAAGCTATCTATGAGGGGTTGAAGGGTAATATTTACCTTGCTTTGCATGTTTTGGCTCCACAACTAGAAAATATATTTCGTAATATTGCTGAGAGTGTAGGTGGAATAGTAATTACACTAGAAGATGATGGCACTTCTCAAAAAAAAACGTTGAGTAGTATATTTGATTTACCTGAACTTCTTGAATGTTATGATAATGATATTCTATTTTTGTTCAGAGGATTACTGAATGAGAAGGCTGGATCGAATATCAGAAATGAGATTGCACACGGAGTAATGAGTGAAGGAACAGGTAATTCAGGGACATCAATATTCCTATTATGTTCGACAATAAAATTGCTATCCTACACTTCAAGTCAAGCACTAGAAATATATAACCAACTAGCTGAAAAGGGGAACAATGCAACAGATGATTAAGAAAAAGAAAGCATAAGTTCTTAAAATTATAGAAAAATAATGATGAGAAGTTGTATCAAGTGTCTCAAATAGTCTCATTTTGTGAGACTATTTGAGACAAAAGGATCGTTTAATTATTGTCAATATATATTCTTTACAATAGGAATAAGGAAGCCTTCGGCAGTCAAAAAAACAGACCTCCCCGGAAATTTATATCATTTGACAAATTTCATAAAAAGTAATATCATCCATTACAATTACCAATGAGTTTTCGGACGGTCCGGGGAGGTGGCAGCTTGCAAATCGCAATATGTGATGATGACAGGGAAACATTAGAATGGCTTTCCAATGCCATAACGCATTTTTTTGGCAGCCGGGAAAAGGCCCGCCTATATTTCTTTACCGATGGCGGCGAACTTCTGGAGGCAGATAAAAACTTTGACCTGATTTTCCTTGACATAGAAATGAAAGATCTCAATGGGATTGAAACCGCCAGGAAAATCCGCATTTCCGATCCCCTTGTGCCAATTGTGTATGTCACAGGCTATTCCAAATACTGGAAAAGCGCCTATCAGGTTCATGCGTTTGACTTTATTGAAAAACCGCTGAAAGAAACAGAGCTTCACCGGGTATTGTCCGATTTTATGCGCTCCATGGAAAAAAAGGAACAAAAGACCATCCGCCTGTCTGCGGAAGACGGCATTGTCTTTGAAAATACCGACGATATTTATTATTTCATCATCAGCAAAAAGAAACGGGTTTTCGTAAAAACACGCCGGAAAGAATATATAGCAAAAGAAAACCTCATGGATATTTATGAAAAACTGGATAAAAAACAATTCTACCTCTCGCACAGGAGCGCCATTGTCAACCTGAACTATGTCGATCATATCAGGCAATATGATATTTATCTGGTAAATGGGGAATGGCTTCCCCTCTCCCAAAAAAAGAGAAAAGATTTTTTATTGAAAATCAACGAATTTGTCTGCCGGAATGGAAAGGAAGGTTAATCAATATGGAAGTTTTGGAAATTTTCAGAGCCATGCTTCTGCCGGCGGCAATTTCATGGATGCTGTTCTTATTATTCGGCAGGCTATACGAATACCGCTGCCGCGCCTTTACTGCCCTGCCGGTATTTTTACTCTGGACATGCTTAACAGCCGCCATCAATACCATCGGAAATCCTTTTCTCAACCTTGTCTATACAGCCCTGTCCATCAACCTCGTCAATGTGATATTGTACAAAGCAGATCGGAAAAAAAGACTCCTTTATAACAATCTTATCCTATTCATCCTCTTTTTCTGCGACACTGCGGCGGTATCCCTGTGGATGATCATACAGAACAACAGCTTTTCCTATATTATCCATGACGGGATTTCAAAACTGTCCGCTTCCCTGTTTGAACTGGTATTTTTATTCCTGGCATATCAAATCCTGTTACATACCCTGTGCCATGTCAATATCTCAGGAACGCGGATAAAACAGGTTTTTTTCTTAGGCATGATTCTCTTGTTTGAAATTCTTTCTCTCGGAATCTATGCGGTGAAATCCAGCAGCGGAGATGACGGCATTGCCATGGCAGGCATTCTGCTCTGCTTCTTTCTTCTTAATATGGCATTTCTGGGGTTTTTAAAAGAAATATCTGAACTGTGCCAGTATAAATATGAGCTTTCTCTCGCAAAAAAACAAAATGAGCTGCAGCTTGCGCATTATCAGGAAATTAACCGAAACTATCAGGATTCCAAAAGAATTATCCACGATATCAAAAAACATCTGGCAGCAATTTTAGAATTACAAAATGAGGATAGAAAACGGGCTGAAACATACTGCGGACTGATCAGGGAACAGGTAGACGGATTATTCTACGGGTTCCAATGCAGAAATGAATTATTAAGCATCATCATGGGCCAGAAAATTTCCCTCGCCGAAAACTGCCGGATTCAGGTAGAAACAGAAATAGAGGATCTTTCCCTAGAATTTATGAGCGATATTGATATTACAGGCATATTTGCAAATCTCTGGGATAATGCGATTGAAGCCTGCCGGAAATCAGAACATGAAAACAGCCGATGGATCAGGATGCAAATGAAAAAACAACAGGGATTTCTCCTTATCTGCATGGAAAACAGTTTCCACGGCGCCATAAAAAAAAGCGGGCGGCAATTCTTGTCAACCAAAGAAGGCCATGAAGGGATCGGCATAGACATCATCCAAAATACGGTGGAAAAATATGATGGCGTATTTGCCGCTTCTTATATGGAAGAAACTTTTCAGGTAAGAATTACAATTCCTATGAAATAGGCATCCCATTTTGTCATTCAGGGCGGATATATCGGCATTCAGGGCATGGCTATTGAAATCTGTAAAAAATTTATATAAGATTTTTACAAAACAAAAATAAAAATAGAGAAGCATTAAGTCTTTATACTGACAAAGTTTCTGGAGACGCAGATTTTTTTCTAAAATTCATTACTTTTGAATTATTGTGGCCAATAAACAATCCTCTCAAATTGCAAGATACTGCTCAAAATCTTATCTATTTTATCAAATTCGTCATATTTATCAAATAATTGATTCGTATGTTTCATTGATAAATGCGCAACTTCTCCTCTTAATTCTCCATAGGAAGACAGGGTAGCCAAAAAAGCCGAATCAAAATCAGTTATCTTATATCCCAATGGCTCATACATCTTCTTTATATTAGCTTCTTTTATTCCGTGATTATCCCAAATCAATTTTTTATAATCAATAATAATTTTATGAACCTTAGTCTGAATATCATCGTTCTTTTCTATTTTCTCATGCCATACTAACAAAGATGCCAAATGATAATCTGCAATATGCTTATCATCCCACTTTCTTTCAGCTTTCATTAATAAATTCAAAGCTGTACTTTCAAAGTAATCTTCAAATTCTGCATGACATAACATTCTTAAACCTTTCAGCCTGTCCGATTGTCTTTTTGTAATACCACTCATGGATTGTTTAAAGTTAAAATTTTCTTTTAACTCCCGGATTCGTTTTTCTAAATAATTATATTCTTTTGATTTTTTTATCTCTTCCATAAATAAGTTTCTCCTCATTTAAGAAATAGTTTTCACTTCTATTGCATCTCCTTTTATGGTTAATGATTCTATTTTTACTTTACAGCTTAAATTACCCTGAATCTTATGAAGCAAATTTGCAAATTTTGTAAATCTTGTACATACTCTTTTAATTTCTTTAGCAGTATCACTGATAGCTGATGCAAACTCAATATCATTATTTAAAATAATAAAAGAATCGACAAACTCTTTTTTATTTTTCAGCACCATTTGCCTGATCTCTTCATTACTAAAATAATAAGAAAATAGTTCAAAAATACACCTGTTAAAGCGATTATTACTGTCTTTACCAGTATATCTGCTAAATGGAGATCTTGTTTCCATAACAGTATATGAAAATTCAATCGCTTTTTCTAACTGTTCAAATTCTTTTTTTAATAACTCACTATCTTGTTTCCATCTATTATTTAATTTCTCACAAGTATCGTCCAGAAAATTTTTTAAATTACCTTTATACTCCCTAATATAAAATTTAAAAGAAAAATATCGTAATGCTAACTCTATATCTTTCATCCTTGAATCTGCTGTTTTATTATTTAACATTTTCATCATTGCACTGCTTTTAGCCGTTGCATCATCCAGAAAATCTAAAAATTCCCCCGGTCTTAATGCCTGCCGTAACTCCTGGGAAGACAATTTTTTACTTCCGGTATTCAGCCTCAAAAATACCGTATATAAAAAAGGTTCGTCAGGCCAGTTTTTTATAACAACAGTTCTTATGGATTGATTTTCTAAATTTATGATATAGTCACTTTCTTCTCTTTCAATATCAGCATACGTTTTCCCATTTAATTCTGTCAAAATCTGCAAACCACTCAGTCTTAATTTTTTAAACGAATTTTCCGAATTATCATCATTTGAAAAAAAACGGCGTATGCTTAACAGCCGCTGCTTACCATCAATAACAATATAGGAATTTTTTTTCTCCTTATTTTCCGCCAGTATAATCGGAGGAACTGGCAGTCCCAAAATTAACGATTCAATTAACTTGCTTTTATCGCCATTACTCCATGCATCTCTCCTTTGAAAATTTGGATTCAAATTTATTGTTCCTTTTTCTAATTGTCTTGCAATTGTTTCCGTTGTCCAATCAGTTCCCCAAATCACAGCTTGATTAAATCTTTCTTTATCTGCCTGCAAATCTATTTCTTCACTCTCTATCATATCCTCATAATTCATATCATTCATATTCCAAACATCCTTTCAAATAATCCTTTTGCCGCTTTTATTTCCAATTTTCTAACCTCTATATATTCTTTGTCACAAAATGTTTCATTTTACTTTGCTTTCAGAGAAGGTATTCGTTTCTACAAATATAATATTTGCTGATCTGTCCATTAAGTAAATAAGAAAATTTTTATCATCGACCTACGTACTATGCTGTTCCATCTCAAATGGGTCCTCCACACTGGGCAAGTCATATAAAGTATCCGGATCAATATCCAGACAGGCCATCGTATCCCTGTTTCCCTGAATATCCCATGCAAGAGTATCGTTCAATAC
The DNA here is from genome assembly GCA_947629585.1 of uncultured Lachnospiraceae bacterium. Taxonomy (GTDB): domain Bacteria; phylum Bacillota; class Clostridia; order Lachnospirales; family Lachnospiraceae; genus MGBC100174. The sequence continues at coordinate 6,638 of CANREH010000117.1, forward strand.
CGTGCAGCTATTCATAAAAACATGAATATCTTTTAACGGCTGGAACACTTCTTTTTCAAGGATTGGACGAGAATCATAGCATACGATCTTTCCATCTTCAAAATATACGAATACGGAATAATTTTTTTCAGGTATCACCTGCACTACTTTTGGAAACATTTGACCAACCTCTCATTCTATACTAAAGGATTAATTCTGTTCAACGGTTTTCCATCTTTCGATAATTCCCAATTCTGCATCAGTTCGTCCTGATGCAAAACACACCATGCTAAAATCAGCTTTAGTTGTCTGGATGGCAGCGCTCCCTTTATTACTCTTCCCGGATCTATTTCTATGATCGCCTTACTTCCATTATACTCTGCATGGAAGTGAGGTGGATTACGGTCATCATAATACATAGTTACTCTAATTCCATAAAATAACGATATTTCCGGCATTTTCTCAATCAACCCCTTCTGTTCTTTCCGATTACCATAACATAATTTGCTCTAAAAAAATAACCGCCAACGCTATTCCAAAATTCATTTTATTATGCGATTGACTGCCTTGTATAACTATTCTGGTCTATTTTACTTCACTTTCGCATAGATGTCCATAGTTATTTTATGTAAGCTGGAAAACAGGGGATGTTATTCCTGCCAAAAACAAAAAAACGCCCAGCCCTCCGACAGCATCTCCCCATACAGAGCCAATGATATAGGAAAGCAGCGCCGCAGGGAACAAAACCCCAGTCATGGACAGAAGCATTGCTAAAGCTGCCGTGAGGGATTCCTTATCCAGCCCGGAAATGGCATGGTACATACATGGAAGAAACTTTTCAGGTGAGAATTACAATTCCTATGAAATAGGCGTCCCATTTTGTCATTCAGGGCGGATATATCGGCGTTCAGGGCATAGCTATTGAAATTTGTGAAAGATTTCTATAAAATCCTTGAAAAATGTTATGTGCAAAAATACCAGAGATGTTAAAGGAGCAAAAAAGATGAAATTATCTCAATACAATTTTATATATACAAACGTCCTCAAGAACAGTAATGTGTCTGTGATTTACAATGCACGGACAGGCGCGCTTGCCGTATTAACTCCTCAAAATTATTCTCAATTAAAAAATCTGGAGGAGCATAACCTGCCGATCACTGATAAAAATTTTGAAAAACAATTACTGCAGTGCGGCTATCTCCTCCCCAAAGATTTTGATGAGTTACAGCAGATAAAATATGACATGCTTCAAAACCGTTTTAATCCGGTTTATATGGATTTGACAATTGCGCCTACACTCGCTTGTAATTTCAGATGCATTTACTGTTTTGAAAAAGGGCAGCGCCGCAGCCAAACAATGTCAGAACAGACGATACAGAAAATTATTTCTTTTGTCCGCGCCCAGGCAAACCATTTAGAGGAACTTTCCATAACATGGTATGGAGGGGAACCGCTTTTAGCATTACCACAGTTAGAAAGCATTTCAAAACAATTATGGGATCTCTGTGATGAATTCCATATTAATTATTCTTCCTCTATTATCACAAACGGTTATTTGCTTGATGTTAATACAGCAAATATATTAAAAAATAATCATGTTGACGAGATTCAAATAACGATTGACGGCCCTAAGCCTATCCATGATAAACGGCGGCCACTGGCAAATGACGGAGGAACTTTTGACACGATAATGGAGCATCTGCTCCAAATAAAAGGGATACTGCCAGTCAATATCAGAATCAATACTGATTATGAAAACAGGGAACAAATCAATGATGTGATGGATTTTTTCCGGAAAAACGGCTTAATGGAAGATATTACGGTGTACCTCGGTCTTGTAACCCCGTCGAATGGGCAATATGAAGGGAGCAAATGTATGACAGATAAAGCTTACAGTAAATTTAACCTTCGTTTTATGCAGGATAATGACATTCCTTTGATGTACTTGTATCCGGCTCCTAAAAATAATTATTGTACAGCGGATCATGTGAACAGCTGGGTAATTGACCCTCATGGCGATATGTATAAATGCTGGATCGACATAGGGATTCCCAAAAGAAGGGCTGCCTCGCTGAAAACGGAAGAACAGCCTGTAAATCTGCCGCTCAGGAATCATTATATGCTCTATGATCCAACCGAAGATACCCGATGTAAAAATTGTAAACACCTTCCATTATGTATGGGCGGCTGTCCTCATAACCGAATGGAAAACCTAAATATTTGTGTTCAATATAAATATAATCTTGATGAATATCTTATGGAGTGTACTAAAATTTTGTTAAAAAACTAATAAATATGCGAGGAGAGGAGGCGCAAAAATGAACATATTAATTAATCCAATGAATGTTAATAAAAAGTCATGCCCATTCAATGGATGGTCAAAAGGTTGTAAGCTATCCTGCTCTTATCGTAATAAGAAGCACAAAAAGAAAAAACGCAAAAAGAAATTGTAAGTGATGGAAAGAAATATGACATATTAGGGAACTAAACAGGCGAAAGGAGTTTTGTGGCAGAAATGCTGAAAGCAAATCATGTATCAAAATCATATTTTCAAACCTGCCATTCTTTAAAGCAGAGTAAGAAAGAGCATCTTGTGTTGAATGATGTCAGTATGGAAGTGAAGGAAGGGGAGTTTGTCGCTGTTCTGGGGCGGAGCGGCTCCGGAAAGACTACGCTTTTAAATGTGCTGTCCGGCCTTGACATGGCGGAGGGAGAAGTTTTTCTTGACGGTGAGGATATTTTTAAAATGAAGGAAGAAAAGCGAACCATGCTCCGGCGGAAAAAAATCGGATTTATTTTTCAGTCCTATGAACTGCTTCCGGTATTGTCGGTTATGGATAATATCAGGCTTCCGCAGTTAAAAAAAGACATGGATTATGTGATGGAGCTTTTATCTGTCCTTGGGCTGAAAGGGTTTGAAACATATTATCCCGACCAGCTGTCCGGAGGGCAGCAGCAGAGGGCGGCGATTGCAAGGGCGCTGATTAACCGCCCGTCCATTCTTCTGGCGGATGAGCCTACCGGGAATCTTGATTCCAAAACGGAGCGGATAGTAATCGAATTATTAAAAGATCTTGTCAGGAAATATAACACGAGCATTCTTTTCGTTACGCATAATGAAAGCTTGGTAAAAGACGTGGATCGCGTGATACGTTTGGAGGATGGTGAAATCGTTTATGGATAAAGAAAAAATAGCGCTCATTGTAAAAGGATATCTCTGGAAGGAAAAACGAAATACGGTTTTTACGGCGCTGTTTCTCTGCTTTGTCGTCATGTTTCTTTTCATAGGAAACCAGCTTTTTCAAAATGTCCGTCTGGCAAATAAGATGAATGCGGAGGCTTTAGAAGGCCGGCAGCATGTTACTTACTATGGCATTACGGAGAAAAAATTTAAAAAAATAAAAAAATGCCCTTTTGTTTCATTGGCGGGGCAGAGCATCAGCATAGGACATACGCAGGATGGCACAGGGTTTTCTTGTGTGGATGAAAATTACAGAAAACTGAGCGCGACAGCTGCGGACAAAAATATAAAACATTTGATGGAAGGCCGATGGGCAGAGAACGAGGATGAGATCGTATTCACGAAAAATTATATGGAATATTATGGGTTGCGGCTGGGAGATCAGGTAACGGTAGATTTGACATCGACAGACAGCGGAACGGGAGATTTGCTATTTAAAATTCCGGAGGTTTTGTTTACGATTGCAGGGGTGATAGAAAATCCTGTTGGATTTCAGGACAGGAAGATGGGATATGTTTCTGAAAATTTTGGACTTTCTGTTATCGAAAAATATCATGAGAAAGTGAATGTGAATGCTTTTGTTTTGTTTGATGAGGAAGACAATATCTCAAAAAAAATAGATTTATTAAATTCTTATCTTGGATTTGATGAGGAACGCCTTCAGAATCTGGTCATAAGGGAGAATTCAATGCTTGCGACAGCTGTCGGAAAAGATGGGGATTTGAGCAGGCAGGGCATAGCCATGAATTTTATTGTGTGGCTTGTCAGCGCTATGGTGGTATATCATATTTTTTACAGCCGTTTCTTTGCCAAAAAAAGGGATTTTGCCAATCTGAGGAAGATCGGGTTTCAGGCAAAAGA
>CANREH010000118.1 GCA_947629585.1 uncultured Lachnospiraceae bacterium
ATAATACACCTCCGAACCAATTATATCGCACTTTACGTCACATGTAAAGAGAAAATATTTATGACGCTTACTATAAAAATATTGGCGTCCCAGATTTCCATATTGGAAGAAATTGCGCTGTACCCTGCCTCCTTATATTTATCAATGACTTCCAGATCGGCAGGGGCGCCAATGCACGCCGTCCCTCCAAAATCGTCAAGCCCTGTCAAATCACGGATGGCCTCCGCAACGTCAATATAATATTCCACTTCCCGGCGTTCCGGAATAAACCCTCCGGTAATCGTGATCCTCTGATAGCCTTCTTTATAAGCCTCTTTCGTCGTTTCTGCAATCTGCTTTGCCGTTTTCCATGAAATTCCCTGTAAATCCGCAAAATTATTTTTCGTCGCATTGATATTGCAGAATTTGCAGTCAAGCCCTTTATCTTTCAATGCGCATTCATTGCTGTATGCCACCGTAATTTTTGTCTTTCCTACTTCCTGCGCAATCGTATTCATCTTTACGCCGTCCGACGTTTTTTCATTAAAATATTTTGGCTTTTCTATAAACGTGACTTCATCAATCAGCTCTTTTTCATGATACAGGACATAAGCATCATCCTCTTTTTCAATATGGTAAGGCGCATTGTGTTTATATACAACGCCAATGCGGTAATTGCTGGGAAGCCTTACCGCCGTCGGCAGCTTGGAAAGCGTATAAGTTTCATGGTTATTGTCAAAGCAGGCGCGGATCTGCTCCTGCGTTTCTTTTTCAAAATCAAGCGTTGCCAATACTTCCGGGCTGATGTAAAGCCCCTCATTCCTGATTCTTTCCGATAATTCAATTTCATTAAATAATTCGTCGCGCGTAATTGCCTTTGACATAAAAATTCCTTCTTTCCTTTACTTTTTTTATTTTTTATATTTTTTATTTTAAAGCCTTTTTAATTTCCTCCACTTTGTCAAGCCGCTCCCATGGAAGTTCAATGTCCGTCCTTCCAAAATGCCCGTATGCCGCTGTCTTCTTATAAATCGGCCTCTTTAAATCAAGCGCATTGATAATTGCCGTCGGACGGAAATCAAATACCTGATTAATGATTTCCACAATCTTTTTATCCGGCACGGTTCCTGTTCCAAAGGTGTCCACCGCAATGGATACCGGGCTTGCCACGCCAATAGCATAGGCAAGCTCAATTTCTATCTTTTCCGCAACATTCGCCGCTACCAGATTTTTTGCCGCATATCTTGCCGCATACGCCGCGGAACGGTCAACCTTGGTCGGATCTTTTCCCGAAAAAGCTCCGCCGCCGTGGCGTCCTGTGCCGCCATAAGTATCCACGATAATCTTTCTTCCGGTAAGCCCGGCATCTCCCTGCGGCCCTCCGATAACAAAACGCCCGGTCGGATTGACAAAATAAATCGTTCCATCATCTAAAAGCTCTGCCGGAATCACCGGTTTAACCACATAATCTATCACATCTTTCCGAATCTGCTCCAACGAAACATCTTCGGTGTGCTGCGTCGATATGACGATCGTATGTATACGCTTTACCCGATTTTCATCATCAAATTCCACCGTCACCTGAGATTTCCCGTCCGGCCTCAGATAGGGAAGCGTCCCGTCCTTGCGGACCTTCGCAAGCTGCCTTGTCAGGCGGTGCGCAAAAGAAATGGCAGGCGGCAGATATTCCGGCGTTTCGTTGGTGGCATATCCAAAAATAATGCCCTGATCGCCCGCGCCTGTTCCAAAATCTTCCTCCTCTTTCTTACCCTTATTTTCCAATGCCTTATCCACGCCAAGCGCGATATCAGCGGACTGCTCATCAATCGAAGTAAGAACAGCAATGGAATCCGCGTCAAACCCTCCTGCATTTTTTGTATACCCAATCTCTCTGATGGTATCCCTTACAATTTTGGAAATATCCACATACGCCTTTGTCGTAATCTCTCCTACAACCAGAGCCAATCCCGTTGCCACTGTCGTTTCAGCCGCAACTCTGGAATCAGGGTCCTGCTCTATCAATGCATCCAAAATTGCGTCGGAAATCTGATCGGCGATTTTATCCGGATGTCCCTCCGTAACGGATTCTGAAGTAAATAATCTTCCCATATTTTCTGTCATGCGGAACCCTTCCGCATTCTCCTTTCCTGAATATTCATTTCTTTTTTCTGAATTTCCTGAAAATTTAATATCGAAATGTTGATTGGAATTATAGGATATATTTTTGAAAGAATCAATCATAAATCATGAAAACGTTATCATCTATGAAACCATTTCCAGAAAAGCCTCCACCCTTGTCACAAACTGCCCGGTCGGAGCTTCCGTCGGAAAGCTGCCGTCTAAGGAAAGATAAGGAAGGGATAACTCCTTCACATATCTTCCCATTAAAAAAGTATTGACCGCACACATCGGGCATCCCATATAATTATAAAAAATAACGCCCTTCGCCTTTACTTCCCGGATCATCTGATCCAAAACGGAAATTCCCATGGAAGCGCTCTTTTTCCTTCCATTATAGCCAATCCCGTAATGAACCAGCGCATCTTCCGGATCTTCGTCTTCGTCAAAAAAATTATGAAGCCCCGTCGGAACGTTCCAGTCCAAAAGCACGCCTCCCGCCTTGTCCAGAGAATCACAGATGCCAAAATCCACGCTCCTTGCCCCACTCCACACCAAAGGAGTAAGCTCATCATTATATGCCCCTTCCGGCAGCGCCTTTAATTCCTCCGTCATCTCGTCAAGGATTTCCTCATATTCCATAGGATGCCCGAAATAATTCCCAATGCCTAAAATAATATAAGAAGCCGGAAGATTTTTTAAATAGCTTTTATGGTTTCTCCTCAATTCATTAATATCATTGACCTTTTTTAAAGTACGGTTATAACGGACTAATTCTTCCCTCAAACGTTCTTTATCAATATCATTTCCTGTCAGCAGCCGGAAAATCGCCTGATTGCTCTCTTTCCTGCGGCTAAAAAGCTCCTTAAATTTCTTTTCCGGCAAGATTAAATCTGTGGGCGCCGGAGCATCCTGATAATAAACCGGAAACCCTTCTTTTTCCAACAGCCCAAAGGCGAGGTTAAACGGCTCGCAGACTCCGGTATTGGCAAAAATATAGCTTATATGCTCTTTTCCGATATAATGAAACTCCCCCAGCATAACCTTGACCATGGAGCAGACATCTCCCGGTATCTGAAGATCATTTTCTACATAAGAAGCCGCTTTTTTTGTCCCGAAACGGCACAGCTCAATATAAGATGCCGGTATGGCATTGGCTGCATAGATTAACGGCGCCTCGCCTGCCTGGCCGATCCATGCGGCTTTTTTGCCTCTGTCCGCCTGATACTCCTTTGCCAGCTCCACCGTAAACCGAATCCTTTTGTCAAGCGGTTTCATATTGGCACAAGGCGATTTTCCAAGATATCCCTCTGCAATGGCTGTCAGTGGATCGGCATCCTCGGAAATCGTAAACGCAATCGGGGTATAGCCGCTGCAGTTGTCCTCAACAACGACCACGGCATGAAAATCTTCCTCAATCATCTTTATCACTTTCTGATCCGCTTCCGTAAGGATTCCTCCGGTTAAAAACAGGCGGAGCGGCTGGATTCCTGACGGGGTCTTCGATGCAGATTCTAACTGCCGCTTAATTTTCCTAAGCTCCTGCAAAAGCCGGTCAGCCGGGAGATAATAATAACTCAATGCTATCTTTTGGTATTCCATGCTCTTTAAGAAAGGAATTTCCCGTTTCCTGTATGCAGAAATTTCCCTGAGCAATTTTCTTGCCCGGTTATATTTCCCGATGCTTTCCCTGATTTTTTCCTGAGAGATTTTTTCTCCTGTAAATGCTTCCAGATCCAGCACAAAATTTTCTAATTCCCGGACATAAAATCCAACGGATTCCTTTTTATCCGTCAGCTTCGGAACGGCAAACATTCCTGCCGGAAGATAATCCGCAGCAACCGCCCTTGCCGCCGCCGACATAAAGGAACAGGTATAAAAGGAATATAGTTTATCTACCGCGCGGTACAGAGGATTGCCTCCCGCAAAGCCGCCGATAAAGCTTTTAATATAATCGCAGGTAATTTTGGAAACCACCGCTTCCCCTGCGGCAATCTCCTTCTCATTGCCGGTATGCAGCATACGGATATGGCGGACTCCTGCGGCGTCCAGAATTTCCAGCGGCGTATATGCACACAGATATGCGGCGTTTTTCTTTCCGCCTTCGTGCCGGATATAGGCCTGCTTTTCCTCTTCCATCGCTTTTTCTAAGGAAGATAAATCCAGTGAAAATCCAGTCTTTTTTTCTTTTTTGGCGTTACTGTAAAAAGAAATCGTTTTTTCTCTGCTTTTTTCTAATGCATAAACCGCCGCTCCTAACGCCCCGGCAAAAACCGGATTCAGTTTTGGCTTCACGACCGGAAAACCAAGCATATCTTCCAGAGCCTTCCTCATTCCCGCATTATTGGAAACGCCTCCGGTAAACATGACATTTTTCTCGATCCCAATGCGCTGGAACAATCCTTTTACCCTGCCAATCACCGAAGCATGGACGCCGGCAAGGATATCCCTTGCCTCTGCGCCGGATGCCCTTGCGGACACAATCTCCGATTCCGCAAATACAACGCACTGGCTGCTGATTTCATGGATTTTTTCTGCCTTTAAAGATTCCTCCCCAATCTGCAGCAGGTCATATCCTAAAATCTCCGCCGCCCGCTCCAAAAACCTTCCGGTTCCTGCCGCACATTTATCATTCATGGCGAAATCCAGAACCTGTCCTGTTTCCCCATCAACCTTAATAATCTTGGAATCCTGCCCTCCAATATCCAGAACCGTCCGGACATTGTCCGCCAGATAAGCGGCTCCTTTCGCATGGCAGGAAATTTCTGTCAGCATATCATTCTCTATCCCCTGAAAGGAAAGGGAAACCCTGCCATACCCCGTTCCAATCAGATAATCAATATCGGATTCCTCAATTCCTGCCCGCTTTAACAGATGGCGTTTCAGCCGATCCGCCGTTTCCTGCATGGACAGGCCCGTAGGCTCTATGTCCGTATAGAGATATCCTTTATGGATTAATACCGCCTTCCCCTGACGGGAGCCAATGTCAATCCCAAGCGCTGTATTTTTGGGCAACTTTCTTCTTTTCCCTGCGGAAAAAATATCTTCACAGGAAAATCCCAATCTTTCCAAAACCCTCATCTCCTATCTGATATTACTCAGCCTTCTTTATACACCCGATCCGGGTGAAGCTCCGCAATCGCATCGGTATTGATAAAATCGCCGACTTCATAATCTGTGTCAAAATTGCCGTTTTCATAGCACCATTTTTCCACCTTTTTTAAATCATCATAGGCTTCCTGGGAAAATCCGTAATCATACGAGCTGCTCTCCCAGCCGCTGATAAACAGCTCTTCATCCAGCCCGCTTTTTTCATTGACCCATCCGGCGACTTCTTCCAGATTATCAGAAATATAATCAAGGCCTTCCTCGCTGGTCTTTAAAAATCTCACGACATCATCATGATGATCGGTCAAATAACCCTCCGTAGACACTAAAAATATATACCTGGAAGCATCGACATCCTCAACATAGCAGTAGCGTTTCCAGCCATAATCTTCAAACATGGAATATGACTGCTGATTTGCCCACCATGCATCACCGTCGCCGCTGGCGGCAAGCGCAAGCGCGCCCTGCACGCTGTCCACATTGACCAGATTCATTCTATCGGCATCCAGCCCGTACTTTTCAAACAGCTTTCCCCAATCGTATTCATAGACCACGCCGGCCTGCGATAACAGCGTCTTATCATAAAAATCTTCCGGCTCCCTGATCTTTTCAGGATTTACATACAGAGCAGCTCCGTCTTTTGTGACATTTGTATTGACAAAAGCCCTCAAATCCGTGTCATTCACTGTGCTTCCTATCCTGTTGACGCCGGCATAATCAGCAAAGTTGCCAATATCCAACTGTCCCTGCACAATGGCGTCAATCGTATTGATCCCGGCAGAAAATTCTGTTATTTCATAATTAATGCCGTTATCGGAAAATAATCCGGTATGCTCATCCACAATCTTTAAAATATAATTCTGATCTCCGGATGAAACGCCGACCCGGATGGTAACTTCCGATTCCTTCTTGCTTTCCTCTCCGCCGGAAGAACCATCCTTGTCTGCAGACTCTGTATTCCCGCAGCCGGTCACGGCAAGAGCCGCAAATAAAATTCCCGCAAACAGCCAAAGCTTACCTTTTCTCATAATACAACCCTCAACTTTCTACACAGCCTTTCACTCATTGCATCACACAGCCGATTTATCCGCATTGACTTCCCCATGCGCATTGATTGCCGCATCTAAACTCGCATGAACCAACCTTGTAAAATCCGAAATTTCCGGATCGTTTAAATCCCTCGGATAATCATAAGGGACTTCCACCCTGGTCGCAATATGGGCATCCGGCGCAGCGGAAAAAATGCTGATTCTCTGTCCTAAATAAACTGCTTCCTGCAAATCATGGGTAACAAATAAAATCGTCTTTTTCATTTTCTGCCAGATAGAAATCAGTTCATCCTGAAGCGTCCTCCTTGTCTGCGCATCCAATGCGCCAAACGGCTCATCCATAATTAAAATTTCCGGATCGCTTGCAATGCTCCTTGCTATCTGCACCCTCTGCTTCATGCCGCCCGACAGCTCCTGCGGATATTTTTTCTCATGCCCGGCAAGCCCTACCAGCTCAATGGCATTTCTTACAATGCCTTCCCTTTCCTGCTTTTTTACGTGCTGCATCCGCAGCCCGTATTCCACATTTTTCCATACCGTCATCCAGGGGAAAATAGCGGAATCCGCATTCTGGAATACCACGCCGCGCTCCGGCCCCGGCTTTATAATCGGCTTCCCGTCTAAGAGCACTTCCCCTTCCGTATGGCTTAAAAATCCCGCAATAATATTTAACAGCGTCGATTTTCCGCATCCGCTCGCGCCGAGGAAAATATGAAATTCCCCTTCCCCGATTTCCAGATTAACGTCCTTTAATACAAAGCCGTCCTCCCGATCTTTCATAATGACATCCGGATTGACATTTTTGGAAAACAGCAGGCTTTTCTTTTCTTTTTCATAACGCTTTCCAAGACCGTTGACGGTAATTTTATTTCCGCTTTCCCCGTATTTTTTTCCCAGGTTCCGGACAACAATTTTATTATTTTTAATTCCTTTTCCCATCATTCTGCCTCCTTTACTGGTTTGTAATGCCATAATGTTTAAATGCCGCATTTCCGATTTTTCTTAACACTTTATCCGCAAGAAATCCAAGCAGCCCCAGCGTCACAATCCCGACAAAAATCCAGTCTGTCCGGTAATAAAGCCTGGAAGTATAAATTAAATAGCCAAGCCCGCTGTTGGCGGCAAGCATTTCTGCGCCCACGATAGAAATAATCGCGGTGCTAAGCCCTAAGCGGATTCCGGTAAAAATGCCCGGCACCGTTCCCGGAACGGTCACGGTAAAGAAAGACTGGACAGGAGACGCCCCTAATGATTCCGCCGCCTGATATTTCACCGGATCAATGCCTGACACCCCGGCAATGGTGTTGATGATAATCGGGAACACCGAAGCATATGTAATCAATACCAGCTTGGATTCTTCCCCGACGCCGAACCACATCAGGAACAAGGTCAGGAAACCAATCGCCGGGACAAAACGGAAGAAATTGATAATCGGCTCGCACAGCCATTTCACTGTTTTAAACCTTCCAATTAAAAGCCCCAGGGGAACGGCAATCACAATTCCCCGCACCCAGCCGATTCCGACGCGCTGTAAGCTGATGGCAATATCTTCCCATAAAACGCCCCTGACCACGATTTCCTTAAGACCTTCCAGCGTTGCCAGCGGCCCCGGGAAAAATTCCGGCGTGCTGAATCTTGATGCAATTTCCCAGATGAAAACCAAAAGAATCCAGGAAATAATCCCGCTTCTTAAAATTCCTTTTCCAAACCTCCGTACAATACCGCCTACCTGCTTCTTTTCGGCAGCTTCCCTGGCTCCTGTTAAGCGGGCGGCTCCGATATTCTGACTTACTGATTCCATACAAATCCCTCTTTCCTTTTCCTTTAATATTTTATTTTGCTTCCATCGACAGCTCCGCTTTTTCCACCGCCTTTGCATTTCAGTATTCGTGCCTAAAAACATGATGATATTTTTTCCGTATTATACATAATCATACCCTTACCTCACTTCCCGCTGACTAAGACGCAGCTTTGATATGTTTTTGGATTATACGCAGTTTTTCCCTCAGATTCAACTAAGAAATGTGAAATCGTTATCAGGAAACATATCTATGGAAACAATTTTAGAAAAATGAGAAAGTTGATTATAAATCACTTTTCGTCTATACTTAGGAGTAAAGATAATATGATACTTACACATGCATTTTGTGTGAGCTAAATCATTGGCTTACGTTCATTATATTCTGGCCGTAATGAGCGGCAGGCATTTCTGCCCGATATTATTCATACACAGAAGAAAAGAAAAAATCAATCAAAAAGATAAATAATAGGGGACGCGATGCTTATTTTTTAAAAGAAACACAAGATCTTGTGTTTCTTTTAAAAAAAATATCAATATCTAGTAGACAATCTCCTCTTATAATGCTATAATGTGGATCGCAGCAGTTAAGGAACACACTGCACAGGGGTTTTATACATATAACTGCAATATTTTCAAGGTTACAATCATGTTTTTTTACATGGCTGTATTTTTTAGCGCAATTTATGGGATATTTTATCATTTTTTCCTATTATTGATACTAAATACCCCATTAATTGTACGATTGGATCTTTTTATGATCCGCATATGTGAAAGATTGGAGGATTTACTTATGAATGTTATCAAGAGAGATGGACGCAGGGTAGATTATGATCGAAGCAAGATCCTGACCGCCATCCGAAAAGCCAATGTGGAGGTCGAGGACATGGAGAAACTGCCCGAAGACCGCATCCAAAATATCGTTTACAGCATTGAGGCAATGAACCGCCCTACGCTGCAGGTAGAGGATATCCAGGATATCATTGAGGAAAAGCTGATGGCAGAAGGGAAATATAAGCTTTCCAAGAAGTACATCCTCTACCGTTACCAACGGGAGCTTGTGAGGAAAGCCAATACGACAGACGAATCCATTATGAGCCTGATTCATAATAACAACAAGGATGTCATGGAGGAAAATTCCAATAAAAACGCCACCATCGCCTCCACACAGAGGGATTTGATCGCCGGGGAGGTTTCCAGGGACTTAACCAAGCGCCTTCTGCTCCCTGAGAAGATTTCCAAAGCACACGAAGAAGGAGTGCTGCATTTCCACGATGCCGATTATTTCGTGCAGTCCATTTTCAACTGCTGCCTCATTAATATCGGGGATATGTTAGACAACGGCACAGTCATGAACGGCAAGCTGGTGGAGAGCCCGAAAAGCTTCCAGGTCGCCTGCACGGTTATGACGCAGATTATTTCCGTCGTTGCCAGCAGCCAGTACGGCGGGCAGTCGGTAGATATCCGTCATCTGGGAAAATACTTGAGAAAAAGCCGCGACAAATACCGCGACCATTATATGACACGCTATGGCGCGCAGCTTGATCCGCAGCTCATGGAGCAGTTTATCCATGACCGCCTGATGGATGAATTAAAATCCGGTGTACAGACAATCCAGTACCAGATCAATACATTAATGACAACCAACGGGCAGTCTCCTTTCGTTACCTTATTTTTAAATCTCGATAAAGATGATGAGTATATTGAAGAAAATGCTTTAATTATAGAAGAAATTCTCCGCCAAAGGCTGGAGGGCATCAAGAACGAAAAGGGCGTCTATATCACGCCTGCATTCCCGAAGCTTGTCTACGTACTTGACGAGCACAACTGCCTAAAGGGCGGGAAATACGACTATATCACGAAATTAGCGGTAAAATGCTCCGCAAAACGCCTTTACCCGGACTACATTTCCGCCAAAAAAATGCGGGAAAATTACGAAGGCAACGTTTATAGCTGCATGGGCTGCCGCAGCTTTTTATCTCCCTGGAAGGACAAAGACGGCAACTACAAGTTTGAAGGGCGCTTCAACCAGGGAGTTGTCAGCCTCAACCTTCCGCAGATCGGCATTTTATGCCAGGGTGACGAAGAAGGTTTCTGGCAGATGTTGGAAGAACGCCTGTCTCTCTGCTTTGAAGCCCTGATGTGCCGCCACCATGCGCTGGAAAACACGCTTTCCGACGTCAGCCCGATCCACTGGCAGTACGGGGCAATCGCAAGGCTGCCGAAGGGGGAGACAATCAACGAACTGCTGCACAACGGATATTCCACCATCTCCCTCGGCTATATCGGTTTATATGAAGTCACCAAGCTGATGACAGGCGTAAGCCACACCGAGCCAAAGGGAACGGAATTTGCCCTCCGCCTGATGAAACGCCTGCGCCAGGCCGTTGACAGTTGGAAAGCCGCCACCGGCATTGGCTTCAGCCTTTACGGAACTCCGGCAGAAAGCCTCTGCTACCGTTTT
>CANREH010000119.1 GCA_947629585.1 uncultured Lachnospiraceae bacterium
AACTCGAAAAAGTACACGTTTTCGTATTATGGAAATAATGGGAAAAGCAGTAAGGGAAAAGGAGGAATTGACTTATGAAAAAGAAGATTTTTATGGGAGTTTTTGTGTTTAGCATGGCAGGGAGTTTGGCGCTTCAAAAACCTTGTATTTCAATTTCAGCGGATACCTATCAGGATGGGTATACGGATGTTTTATCAGATTTTGATTTAGGGGAAGAAGAGTATGAAGGGGTGGGTCATGAAATTGAGAATGGAGAAGATGAAACAGGAAATGAATATGCAGATGACGAATACCCTATTGGTGGAGTAGAAGATGTTATAGATCCTGATGATGAGATAGGAGACGGTGAATATCCTAATGACCCGGAAATAGATCCGGTATCGTCAGGGGACAACGGACCTGATGTGGATGTTATAGTGACCACAGATGATATTAAAGTTACCCCAACCAGCAGGAAAATCCATATAGGTTCCAGTTTTCAGATAGGTATTGTGCAGGCGAATCCTGATGATTGGGAAGAATATGATGAAGATGTCTGGGAAGATGCTTATGAAAGTTCAATAGGGAGCGTTGAATTCAAATCAAAGAAAAGCTATATAGCGAAAGTCAATGCGAATGGTGTTGTAAAAGGAAAGCATAAAGGAACAACTACGATAGTAACGACGATATATTTTAATGATGGGATAAAAATGGTGAGAAAAACAAAAGTGAAAGTAAAGAAGTGAGCAAAAAACAGATAATGAAAGCTGTGGTTCTTTTGAAAAAGCTGCCTTTTGTGTAAGGGAGAAAGAGGAGAGAGGATGGGAAAAAATAAGCAGAGAAAAATATATAGGCAAGTATTATTGGCATTGTTGGGTGTTTTGCTAAATTTTGCTGCTTTTTGTGGGAATACAAAAAACATTTCTGCAGAAGTAAAGAATGATAACAGTCCGAAAGGAGAGGTTACAGATATTTCTGTTCAATATCAGAAGCTTCATTTAGAAGGCTATGCTTTTGATGGGGATTGTATACAAAATACTACAGAGATACATGTGTATATATATCGTGATCCTTCCAATAAAATTTGCATAGGAGCTTTTGCAGCTGATTTATATAATTCTTCTGCCAATGAGAAGTATAACTGTGATAATTATCATGGTTTTGAAAAAGATATTATTATTAATAATGAAACTGGTACATGGAATTTAGAAGTATATGCTTTGGATTTAAATTCTGACGGTTCAATAGCAGGGGTTTATAATCCTATTATTTATGCAGGAAAAATAACATTTGAGGAAGAACCACAACCTTATTTATCTATTAGTGATTCTGAAATTACGGCTTCTTATGATGGAAGGTTTTCTAAAAATTATATTGAAGTTAATACTGATAATACAGGAAGTTATAGCGTGTCCAGTGATAGTTCCTGGCTGAAAATAGGAATCAGTGACTGGAAAGATTTTGCAGATACAAGCTTTTCTTTTACTGAAAGTGGATATTTGTATTTGTTTGCAGAAGAAAATGAAGGTACTTCTGCGAGGACAGCAATTTTAACGATAAGTCATTTAAAAGATGCTGAAAAAAAGCAGACAGTGACAATAAAGCAGGAGGGAAAACCAAAATTTGCTGCACAGCTTTTTGTAGATCAGGAAAACATAACGGCAGATTCCGATGGAAATTTATCGCCAAAATTCCTGTCTGTCAGTACAGCAGATACAGGAAATTATAATGTAAAAAGCAGTTCAAATTGGTTGAAGTTCTGTACAAGCGATAATACCGCAGATGCTGTTACAGAACTGGCATCTATCGATAGTAGCAAGCTTTATCTTTTTGCAGAGAAAAATTTATCAGGAAAAAACCGTAGCTGTATTATTACGATTATACATACGGAGGATAAAGAACTGAATAAATCAGTGATTATTACACAAGAAGCAGATGATGAGAGTGATTCTTTTGAAAATTTTAGTATCAGTAATGATATGATTAATGCCAGTGTAAATGGTGAAACGGATATAAACTGTATTGAAGTAGAGACGGTAAATACAGATGGATTTTCTGTAAAAACAGACTCTGAATGGATTCATCTGGCAAAGACAAGCAGTGGAAATCAGACATCAAGTCTTTCTTTTGATAATAGCAGTCAATTTTATATATTTGTTGATAAATCAAGTAACAGTGTGGAAAGAGAAGGAACAATAACTGTTACAGAAAATAAGGGAAACAGGAGCAGGACGATTACTGTCAGGCAGGCGGAATTGATACCTGTTTTGAAGATAAGTTCTCATACAATATCTGTGGAACAGGACGGAACATTTAGTGGAAATAATGCAATATTAATTGATACAGAAAATACAGGGGGATTCATAGTAGCTGTAAAGGATACCGAATGGCTTAGAATTGTATCAGATGAAGATGCCGGATTCTCAGATGGATTTACAACAAGAGTTTTTGATGATAGTGGGAACATTTATCTTGTAGCAAAAGAAAATCAAACGGGAGAAATAAGGACAGGGCAGATCTTTGTTGAACATGAAAGCGGTGGAAAAAGTGAAACGATTACTGTATCACAGTCTGGCGCTGGATTGGAAGAAGATGCAGTTTTTCTTGTTGACACCCAGACGCATGATTTTGATCAACCGGGGAAAGCCATTAGTTCGGCAGTGAATATCATTGCAGATGATACAGTTAATTGGACAGTTACCAGCAGCAATAGTGCATGGCTGAAAGTTTCTAGGGACAATTCGTTATCAGGAGATGCGTATGGCTCTGTTTCAGGAAGTGGAAATGCTGCTTTTTATATCGTTGTAAATAAAAATGATGCTTATGGAGAGCGAGGAGAATGGATTGTAGTGTCAGCACCTGGACATGAAAGTTATGAGATTTATGTGACACAGGCGGCTAAAGAAGTTATTATACCATCTGAAATGGTAATTAACCAGATTAAATTTGACACTACAAAAAAAACATTTGGTAGAAAAAAAACTTCAAAAGTACAGATTTATTATCCTGATTTGCCTGAACTGAATTTAGAACCAATTGATATAAAAAACTGTGTTGAAAAAATTAAATACAAAAGCACAAAACCTAAAATTGTAACTGTCAATAAAAAAGGCGTTATAAAAGGAAAGAAAAAGGGAAAAGGAAAGATAGTTGTAAAATTAACTTTAAATGATGAGGAAGGGAACCGCATTTCAAGAATGGTAACAGTAAAAGTAAAGGTTGGGAGAATGAAAGTTAATATTAAATCGTTTCATGACGAGGATTAAAGATAAGATAAATGAAAGAAAGGTGATTTTATGAAAAATTATTGTAAAAAATTATATCTAATAGCAGGTATTGTAATATTATTATGTAGCGGTTTATTTGCAGGAACATTAAATATACGAGTAGTAAATGCAGCAACGAAACCTACACTTACTTATAAAATGCATATACAGGATATTGGATGGGGATCTTTTGTTACAGAAGGGGAAATTGCAGGAAGTACAGGGCAGGAAAGAAGAGCAGAGGCTATTAAAATTAATTTAAATAATAGAAATGGAAGTAATGGCATTTTATATAATGCACATTTGGCAAATATAGGTTGGCAAGGATGGAAATCTTCGGGGCAAATAGCTGGAACGACAGATGAATCAAGGCAGATGGAAGCGATAAAAATAAAGTTAACAGGTGCGTTAAAGAAAAGTTATAATATATATTATCGTGTTCATATACAAAATTATGGTTGGCTTGGATGGGCAAAAAACGGAGAATTGGCGGGAACAGAAGGTGCAAGCCTTAGAGTAGAAGCAATTCAAATTGAGCTTTTGCCAATAGGAAAATCTAAAGTTCAGACAAAGGCAGGATTTGTTAAGCCAACTGTTACATATCAGACACATATAGCTAATATAGGATGGCAATCAGTAGTTTCAGAGGGAAATATTGCAGGTACAACAGAACAAAGTACTGCAATAGAAGCAATAACTATTAACTTTAAAGACTCCAACGGTAGCAGTGGGATTTTTTATAATATGCATTTGCAGGATATAGGTTGGCAAGGGTGGAAATCTTCAGGGGAAATCGCTGGTACTGTAGGAGAAAGTCGAAGAGCAGAGGCAATTCAAATTAAATTAAACGATACTTTGGCACAAGATTATAATGTTTATTATAGAGCATATATAGAGAATTACGGTTGGCTTGGTTATGCAAAAAATGGGGAAAGTGCAGGGAGTTCGGGGCTTGGTTTGCGTATGGAAGCAATTCAAATTTATGTCACAAGTAAGTATGTTAGCTTTGAGCAGGGTGGAGACGCATATGTTATAAATAATGCAGCTTCAATTCAGGAAAATAATAGTAGTAATATGAGCGGAGTTACTCCTACTTGTGTTGGAACAGCAGGAATTAATTTAATAAAATCTTACGAAAAGTGTCGTTTGGAAGCGTATAAAGCAATATCTACGGAAAAGTACTATACAATCGGATGGGGACATTATGGTTCAGATGTAAAAAAAGGAATGAGTATTACACAAGTACAAGCAGATAATCTTTTTTTGCAAGATTTAAAAAAATACGAAGGATATTTGAATACATTTTTAAGCAAATATAATATATCTATATCACAGGCACAATATGATGCATTATTAAGTTTTACTTATAATTTAGGAAATCAGTGGAAAAAAACAGCTTCATTTCAATTAAAGACAATTTTAATTAATGGGACAAGTTATTATATAGCAGATCAAATTAGAACAGCATTTACTAATTGGAATAAATCTGGCAAAAAGGTAATTGCAGGTTTAACAAAAAGAAGAAATGCAGAAGCAGAGCTGTTTTTGAGCGGAATGTGAATCAATTATAATTACTTATAATGTGTAATCTTGTTGTTAGTTAATTGTAATAAAGTTTGAAAGGAGAGACTTTTATGAAAAAACAAATTAGGAAGAAAATGATATGCATAGCATTGTCGGGCTGTTTGGCAGGTACTGTGCTGTCAGGAGGCGGTATTACAGCCAAAGGACAGGGTTTTAATTCTTTTGTTGTTCAGAAGGTGTTTGCGGTAAAAAAACCGTCGATGTCATACCAGGCTCATATAGAGAATGATGGTTGGCAGGTGACAGTAGGAGAAAATGAAGTTGCGGGAAGCACAGGCAGGGGACTTAGAATGGAATGCCTGATTGTCAATTTGAAAGACAGTAACGGTAATAATGGTATTAAGTACCGTACCCACATATCTCACAAGGGATGGGAAAGCGGTTGGCGTTCCAGTGGTCAAAGAAGCGGAACAGAAGGTGAAAGTAAGGCGATCGAATGTGTACAAATGAAGCTGGATGGTAATTTGGCAAATAATTATCAAATCTATTATAGAGTACATGTTTCAAAACTTGGCTGGCTGGCATGGGCTCATGACGGAGAAAATGCTGGAAGCGTAGGATTTGACACTCCTGTTGAAGCAATACAAATTAAGCTTTTGCCGAAAGGACAGACAGAAAAGGGAGGAGTTTCAGCACTTGGGTTTTCTGTGCAGGGACATTCAGCGAATATTGGGTGGCAGACGGCGGTTGGATTAGGTGATACAGTAGGAACAACATCACAATCTTGTGCATTAGAAGCGTTAGTTTTGAATTGCCTGAATCCGGACGGAAGTAGTGCAGTCAGTATAAACAGTCATGTACAGGATATTGGGTGGACTGGTTGGAAAGGATCAGGACAGATATCCGGGACTACGGGAAAGAGTCTTCAGATGGAGGCAGTACAGATTAAGCTGACAGGTACATTGGCGTATTATTATGATATTTATTACAGAGCTCATGTGGGGGAATTGGGCTGGTTAGGTTGGGCTGTAAACGGAGGTTCTAGTGGGAGTACAGGATCCGGTTTACGCATGGAGGCTCTTGAAGTTCAGATTGTGCCGAAAGGACAGGAATTTGCAACAGGAGGAACTGCCTATGTGGAGAATTATAATACACAGGCAAATGCAGGAACTGCTGCTCAGAGCGCTGCTGCACTAATTAGTCAGAGATTACAGGCTATGATGGATGGGACAGCTTACAATGGTAGTTATAAGGTAAATACAAGATATAAAGGGGAGTATAGTGGGGAGCAATGTAAAGGATTTGCAAAATCAATACATAAGAAATTATTTGGTTACAATATTGGTTCTACAAAAGCAAAGCCTAACAATTATAAAATTAATATATCTTCTTCTAAATCAAAGACAGTGGGAAGTACAAAGAGTATGTCGAAATCGAACATGAAAACAATTTTTAATAATGCGAGGCCAGGGGATTTCATTCAGGTGAGAAGAAGTCATGGCGGTTCTCATTCTATGATTTATCTTTCCAGTGATCAAAATTCGGTAACTGTTTTTGAGTGTAATACAGATGGAAGAAATGGAATTAGGAAGAATACATATAGTTATAGTACTTTTTGTAATAAAAATGCAGGTGTTTCTGTTTATACGGCAAAGGATTATTATCTTCATTAAATAATAAAGATGTTTTATTATTAAAAAATGGAAAATATTAAGTAATTTTCCGGAATAAAGCAAGGAAATACTCTTGGTTATATTGGACAAACAGGAAATGCAACTGGTGTCTATCTGCATTTTGAATTTAGAGAAAAAGGGGTAAGAATTGATCCGACGTCTGTAATTAACGGGTTAGTTTAATAAAATATTTTTTGTATCATGTAATATTGGTTTGGGTGTCAAAACTTTTTTAATTAATAAATGTATCTTTGTCAGTTTGCATAAAAAATAAGCAAATTTTCAAACAGGCAGTATAATCTGGATCTGGAATGAGTATGTTTATTATACAACTTTTTAAGCTTTGAAGAAAATACAAGTTTTGACGCACAAACCAAACTATTATTTAGGATACATCCTTTTTACAAATAAATTTATTGTTTGTATATATAATGTTAAGTAAAAGGAGAATTTTGAAAAATGAATATAAAAAGGGGAATTTATTTTGTTATATTTTTTATAATATCAATTATGTTTAAAACGGAATCTGTTCAGGCAGCAGATTTTAGTGATGCTATACAGATATCAGTCAATCATGACATCTCAGGAAATGTAACAGAAGGCTATGACTATGAACAAAATTATTATATGTTTACAATACCTGAAAATGGATATATAACGTTAAATTTTTCGAATCCATTACAATCATCTTCAAAAGCATATTGGACAATGTGCTTGTATAATGCTTCTTTTCGAAAGATATATGAAAGAAACGTATATGGGAATAAAATGAATACTATTTCACAGGAGATTGGATTAGAATCTGGAACTTATTATGCAAAAATAACAAGTGCTAATTATTCTTATGCAGAAGCTCAGGATATTTATACTTTTTGTGTTAATTATTCTGCATCTGATTATTGGGAACAAGAATTCAATGATGGATATTTATCTGCAGATGAAATTCAATTAAATTCAACCTATTATGGAAGTATTTTATCTGGGTATGATTATGAAGAGGATTATTATAAGTTTACCACATATAAGGATGGGGTTATATCTATAAAATTCACTAATCCATTACAGAGTGATACAGAAGCGTATTGGAAATTATATCTGTATAATGATGCATATAAAGAAATATATTCTAGAAATATTTATGGAAATTATGATAGTATCAGCACGCCGGAGATTGGACTTGCTGCTGGGGAATATTATGTGAAGATAACGAGCAGTAATTATTCCAGAGCAGAATCTACGGATACGTATTCCGTCTGTATAAATTATATTGCTTCAAATTATTGGGAAAAGGAATTTAATGATAGTTACTTATCTGCGGATCATATCGAAATGGATTCAATATATTATGGAAGTATTATTTCGGGCTATGACTATGAACAAGATTATTATGAATTTATTATTGATAATAGTGGAAATTATAATATAAATATGGAAACAGTTTATTTGAACGATTCTGATCAATATTGGAATATGTATTTATATGATTCTTCTTATGAAAAGATTGGAGGAATATCTGTCTATGGAAACGAAACAAAGCATAGTATTGCAAAACACTTGTCTGCGGGAACATATTATATAGAAATAATAAGCAGTAATTATTCTAGAGCAGAATCCACTCGTACATATTCTATTAAAGTTTCTTCAGCAACCTTAGCAGATGTACAGAAAAATTGCTCTCATGATTATAGTTATGAAACAACATCTCCCACATATTTTTCAAAAGGTTATGTAACGTATACCTGCTCAATATGCGGTGATTCTTATGTAAGTGAATATAAAGAAAAATTAAAGTTAAATAGTCCTTATATTTCAACATCATCTTCTTATGTTAGAAAAAGAAAGGTAAAATTAGTTTGGAGTTCAGTATCAGATGCTGATGGATATCAGATACAATATTCTATAAAAAGAAATTTTAGAAAAAAGGTTAGAAATATAAGGGTAAATGGAAAAACGCAGAAAACAATTAAATCTTTAAAAAAGAAAAAGACTTATTATGTAAGAGTGCGGGCATTTATAAAATCTGGAAGTAAAACAGCATACAGTGCATGGTCAAATAGTATTTATTTCTCTACAAAATAAATTTAGTGTGTTTAATGTTATGGCAGGAAAAGATATTAAAAAGCATTGAAAGAATAGAAATTTATTTTGCTCTTTTATTGCGAAAGTAGGGTTATTATTTGAATTTTATCAAATAGAGACATACTTTATTGGTATTGTTAAAAAAGGAGGAGAATGTCAAAAACATGAAAAAAATTTTTAAAATGTTTGTATTATTAATAATGTTAATGATATCTGGTCATAACTGTTATGCAGCGTCAACGGAAACTAAGGCAGTAAAAGCTTATGATCGCTTTTTAAGCAAGCGGGTTATAGAATGGAGTAAAGGAACTTTTTATAAAACATCGGATATGTCTTTTGATTGTAAAGATATGAATCATGATGGAATCCCTGAATTGGTGGTAGAATGTACAGAAGCGGCGGGAGCAGAAGGATTTCAGAGAATTTATACTTATTTTAATGGCAAAGTTAAAAAATTATGGATTTCAGGAAATTGTATATATGCAGATAAATATTATAGTAAAAAGAGTATTTTAGTTGCAAAAGGCGGAAGAATGGGAGATTACTATATTGATTATTATAAAGTTTATCGTAGAAAAATGGTTTTAGTTGCAAGATATGCAGAGGGGGATCGGTATGATAAAAAAGGAAATATTATTTTAAAAAATGATAATACTCCTGCAAAAGACAAGTATTATAATTGGAAAAATAAAGAGGTTAGTAAAAAAATATTTCAGAAGAAAATTAAGAATTTATTAAAAAATGCAAAATTTCAGAAAATTAAACTTGTAAACAACACTGAAATAAATAGAAATAAGCTTTTGAGATTATTTTGTGATGAGTGAAAAACAGATAAAGAATGTTAGGAGGCTTTTAGATGATTTATAGGGTCGGCTTTGGAAATAAAATAAAAAAGGACATATGGGCAGGTAAATTTCAGTGTCAAAATTGTAGTAAAATATCAAATTTTTATTTGTATAAGGTGAAGCTTTGTGGATATATGTTTTATATACCAATTGTCTCAAAAACAATGCAAAGGTTATTAGTATGCGATACATGCAAGGCATATAGAGAACTGTCCAGGGTAAAATATAATGATATTAAAAGAACACAGAAAAATAAGATAAAAGAAGGAGAAGTTCCTTATGATGTGATAATGAAAGAGTTTAATCCAAAAGAGCTTAAGTTTGGAAGAAAGATTTTATATCTTGTGCTGGCATGTATGAATGGTTTTTTGTGGATAGTGGGGGCTATTGGTATGGGGATAGATATTCCAGTCTGGGATGCAAGTGTTCCTATTGGAATTTTTTGTATGTTTTTAATAGGGTTATTGCCGCTTGTGCCAGCTATATATACCGTAATTTTTACATCTCAGAAAAAGAAGCTATACGATAAAGTTGCTGTGTATAAGTGAATTGGCAAAATAAATTATTAAACTATGGGAAGCAATGTCATTTAAAACTTATGAGGCCATACATTCTCAAAAGAGAAGAAAAAGTTATGGTAAAAACGCTGAAATTTTGTGTGTTTTCTTTCTCTAAAAAATAAGCTGTGGTACATATACCGCAGATTTTTGCGAAAGTTATCCACCGTCATTTTGATGAACCCCGCAGTCTTTCAGATTTGCCTTTTTCCTGTATTTTTGCTATACTTTTCCTGTCAAAAAACACAGGGGGAGGCGTTCATCATGGCAGGAAATTATGAAAAAGACATGTACAGGCAGCTTATGGAAGTTATGGTACGCCTTGATTCGGTAGAAGCAGATCTTCGTGATGAAAAGGCAGAACATAAAGAAGATGTTTCCAGACTAAACGCAAAAATAGAGGGACTGGCTAAGGAAAACCAGCTTCTGCGTGA
>CANREH010000120.1 GCA_947629585.1 uncultured Lachnospiraceae bacterium
GAAGAAGTCAGCTTCTTTTGCGATCTCATCTGCTGTCAAAGCAGCTCTAGGAATCTCAATCATAGTACCAACTTCATACTCTAACTGAACGCCTGCAGCAGCGATTTCTGCATCTGCAGTTTCAACAACGACTTTCTTAACATACTTTAACTCTTTCAGTTCACTTACCAATGGAATCATGATTTCCGGCTTTACGGTCCAGTCAGCATGTTTCTTCTGAACATTGATAGCAGCGCGGATAACAGCCTTTGTCTGCATCTTTGCAATTTCCGGATAAGTAACTGCAAGACGGCATCCACGATGGCCCATCATTGGGTTGAACTCATGCAGAGACTCAATCAGAGCCTTAACCTCTTCTACTGATTTATTCTTAGCTTTCGCAAGCTTTTCAATATCAGCCTCTTCTGTCGGAACAAATTCATGCAAAGGCGGATCAAGGAAACGGATGGTAACCGGATTTCCTTCCAGAGCTTCATATAATGCCTCAAAGTCTCCCTGCTGATATGGAAGGATCTTTTCAAGAGCTTCCTCTCTCTCTTCTACGGTATCAGAGCAGATCATCTCACGGAATGCAGCGATTCTGCTTTCCTCAAAGAACATATGCTCTGTACGGCAAAGACCGATACCTTCTGCGCCAAGCTCACGGGCTTTCTTAGCGTCTGCCGGAGTATCTGCATTGGTGCGGACCTTTAATGTCCTATACTTATCTGCCCATGCCATAATTCTTCCGAACTCGCCTGCAATCGTAGCGTCAACCGTAGGAATCGCGCCGTCATAAATATTACCGGTAGAACCATCAATAGAGATATAATCTCCTTCATGGTATTCCTTGCCTGCCAGTGTGAATTTCTTGTTTTCTTCATCCATAATGATATCGCCGCAGCCGGATACACAGCAGGTACCCATACCACGCGCAACAACGGCTGCATGGCTTGTCATACCGCCGCGGACGGTTAAGATACCCTGGGAAGCTTTCATACCTGTAATGTCTTCCGGAGATGTCTCAAGACGGACAAGCACAACCTTCTCTCCTCTTGCATTCCAGGCTTCTGCATCCTCTGCGGAGAATACGATCTTACCGCAGGCAGCGCCCGGAGAAGCTCCCAGTCCTTTGCCTGCCGGTGTGGCAGCCTTCAAAGCTTTTGCATCAAACTGCGGATGAAGCAGGGTATCAAGGTTACGAGGATCGATCATGGCAACAGCCTCTTCCTCTGTCCTCATGCCCTCATCTACTAAGTCACAGGCAATCTTTAAAGCAGCCTGTGCTGTTCTCTTACCATTTCTTGTCTGGAGCATATAAAGATGTCCATGCTCAACCGTAAATTCCATATCCTGCATATCTCTGTAATGCTTCTCTAAGGTAGCGCAGACATCCTTGAAATCAGCAAATGCCTCCGGGAATTTGTCAGCCATCTCTGTGATTGGCATTGGTGTACGGACACCGGCAACAACGTCTTCGCCCTGGGCATTGGTTAAGAATTCACCCATCAGCTTCTTCTCGCCGGTAGCAGGATCTCTTGTAAATGCAACACCGGTACCACAGTCATCGCCCATGTTGCCAAATGCCATGCTCTGTACATTTACAGCAGTACCCCAGGAATATGGGATATCATTGTCACGACGGTATACGTTGGCACGAGGGTTGTCCCAGGAACGGAATACAGCCTTGATAGCGCCCATTAACTGCTCCTTTGGATCGTCAGGGAAATCCTTGCCGATCTTCTCCTTGTATTCAGCCTTGAACTGGGAAGCAAGATCCTTTAAATCATCCGCTGTAAGTTCAACGTCATAAACAACGCCCTTTTCAGCCTTCATCTTGTCGATCAGCTCTTCAAAGTATTTCTTGCCGACTTCCATAACAACGTCAGAATACATCTGGATAAATCTTCTGTAGCAGTCCCAAGCCCAGCGAGGATTGCCTGACTTCTCAGCGATGACATTTACAACCGTTTCATTCAAGCCCAGGTTCAGGATCGTATCCATCATACCAGGCATGGAAGCCCTTGCACCGGAACGAACGGAAACTAAAAGAGGATTCTCCTTGTCGCCGAATTTCTTTCCTGTGATCTCTTCCATTTTTACGATGTATTCATTGATCTGACCCTGAATCTCTTCATTGATCTCGCGGCCATCCTCATAATACTGAGTACAAGCCTCTGTTGTAATTGTAAAGCCCTGTGGAACTCTGTCCTTGCCGAAGATGCTTGTCATCTCTGCAAGGTTAGCGCCCTTACCGCCGAGGAGCTCACGCATATTAGCGTTTCCTTCTGTGAACAAGTAAACCCATTTTTTTGCCATTTCTTTAAAACCTCCTAAATAATTTTTCCGGCACTTTCCTGTCAATGCCCTGCGGGAATGCCCGCTGTCTGCGCGGGGCTGCCGCCTGTCAGAGGAAACCCTCAAGCTCCTGCCTGTGAAACCAATACCGGGCTCTCCCCCTTCTGACAAAGCCGCTGCCATCGCGGTAAATGGACGGCAGGATCTGTGCCTTGCACGCGGACAGTTCAAACTTACCAACAGGCAGAACTGCCTTCCTGTCTATTATGCCACATTCTTCCAAAATTTAAAAGGGGTAATTTGAAAATTTTAGCAAATTTTGATAAAAATTTCCTTAAAAATCAAATTTTTCTTCAAAATATGCTTTTAAATCTTCAATTTTTACCCGCTCCTGCTGCATACTGTCCCTGTCACGGATCGTAACGGACTGATCTGTTTCCGAGTCAAAGTCATAGGTTACGCAGAACGGCGTACCAATCTCGTCTAAGCGGGCATAGCGTTTTCCAATGCTTCCCCTGTCATCAAACTCACAGTTATATTGTTTACTGAGCTGCGCAAAGATCTTCTCCGCCCCCTCATTAAGCTTTTTCGACAGCGGAAGGACACCGATCTTTACCGGAGCAATCGCCGGGTGGAAATGAAGGACGGTACGTGCCTTGCCGTCCACCTCTTCCTCGTCATAAGCGCTGCATAAAAATGCCAGCGTCACGCGGTCGGCGCCCAGCGACGGCTCAATTACATAAGGGATGTACTTTTCTTTCTTCTCGTCATCAAAATATGTCATATCCTGGCCGGAGGTGTTCTGGTGCTGCGTCAAATCATAATCAGTACGGTCGGCAATGCCCCAGAGCTCGCCCCAGCCGAACGGGAATAAAAATTCAAAATCTGTCGTGGCCTTGCTGTAAAACGCAAGCTCTGCCGGATCATGGTCACGCAGCCTCAATTCCTCTTCCTTCATGCCCAGGCTAAGCAGCCAGTCATGGCAGAACGTCCTCCAATACTGGAACCACTCCAGATCGGTTCCCGGCTCACAGAAAAATTCCAGCTCCATCTGCTCAAACTCACGGGTACGGAACGTAAAGTTCCCCGGCGTAATTTCATTGCGGAAGGATTTCCCAATCTGGGCAATCCCGAACGGGATCTTCTTCCTGGAAGTCCTCTGCACATTTTTGAAGTTGACAAAAATCCCCTGCGCCGTCTCCGGGCGGAGGTAAACGGTATTTTTCGCGTCTTCCGTAACTCCCTGGAATGTCTTAAACATCAGGTTAAACTGGCGGATATCGGTAAAATTGTGCTTCCCGCAGGACGGGCAGGCAATCTGGTGCTCCTCAATATAGGCTGCCATCTTCTCCTGCGTCCAGCCGTCCACCGATTCCTCCAGGGTAATGCCCTGCTCCTCATTATAATCCTCAATCAGCTTGTCTGCACGGAAACGCTCACGGCATTCCTTACAGTCCATCAAAGGATCGGAAAACCCGCCGAGATGCCCGGAGGCAACCCAGGTCTGCGGGTTCATTAAAATTGCACAGTCAACGCCGACATTGTAAGGATTTTCCTGAACAAATTTCTTCCACCATGCGCGTTTCACATTATTCTTAAGCTCCACCCCCAGGTTTCCATAGTCCCAGGTATTGGCTAAGCCTCCGTAAATCTCAGAGCCAGGATAGACAAACCCTCTCGATTTTGCAAGCGCAACGATTTTTTCCATTGTTTTTTCCATGATGATTTCTCCTTTTCCACAATTTATTTATCCTTTAAAAATAATAACGGCTGTCTCTTTTCCCTCCGCTTTCACCGCTTTCTGGTTGAGCAGAACCGCATTACTGTAATACTTAATTTCTCCCGGAAAACGGATATCCGTATCTTCCGACAGGCTGAAAACGTACCAGCCAGAATCCAGCGTTACCTCCTCTAACGGGATCTCTTCCCCGTTTCCAGACGGCGAGTACAGCGTCTTTGGCAAAATTCCTTCTTCCTCCGCTTCTTCTGCTGTCATATAAGAGCCGGAAACAGAATTAAATTCCAGATAATCCTCCACAGACTGATATTCCAGCAGCATCGTGACAATCTCTTTCTCCCTCTGGACGGAAACAAGCGACACTCTTTTTCCGTCAGCCTTCTCATTATAACCCGAGATCTTCTTTTTTGCAAATTCTGTTAAATCACCCACATTATAATAATCCTTCTGGAACTTTTCCGTAATATACTGCTCCACCGTACCGTCCTGCCGGATCAAAACCGTATTTTCCGACGTATTTTCAGCGGAAAGCTCCATCTGCTTCCCGCAGGCCGTAAATGCCGGACAGACTGCCAGCAGACAGACAAGCGCCAGCACTGCTTTCATTTTCTTTTCCATAATCTATACCACGCCCTCCCTTTTTAAAAGCCCGACAGATTCATCTGTAACGACTTAAATTCATGCACTACATTTCTGTCAACATAATCCTTTACAAACAAAGAAAATTTTTCTGCCGCCGCATCTGCCAGATGGAAACTGTACACAGAAGCCAGCGGGCTTGCCAGAATATAAGAAAGCGTATACCTTACCCCTTCCTCCACTCTTACGGCATCCGTCCCGCGGAGGTTCTTTCCGGATTTCTGAATACAGCGGTCACAGAGCAGCCCTCCCCGGGAATGGAAAAACCACGAGATCCCTTCCTTCTCATGGCAGGAAACACAATCAAACACCCACGGTCCTTCCCCTTCCAGCGCCAAAACCTTGATTTCAAAAACCCGGCGCAGAAACGGGTAGGAAAACCGTTTCTTTACCAGCATCCGCAGCGTAAGGTACAAAAAATTCAGCAGGTCTCCAGCTTCCAAATTTTCTCTTGCAAAATACCCGGCAAACTCACAAAAATAACAGCCATAGCAGACTGCTTCCAAATCCGTCCGGATTTCCTGGAAATATTCCAGAATCTCCGCCTGCACCACCGTATAAGAATCCCTTCCCGGATAAACCGTGAATTCTCCGGCAACAAACGGCTGGCATTTTGCCAGAAGCGGGCTGTTTACTTTCCTTGCGCCCCTGGCAAATGCCGATATTTTCCCTCTTTCCTTCGTCAGCAGTACCACCCGGCGGTCATTTTCCCCCACCGGCATCGCCGACAAAACCATTCCATGCACTGTCTCCTGTGCTGCTGCCATATGCTACCTCTCCGCCGCCACCGCGTTCCTGAACCTGTTTTTCCTCCGTACAGGCTGTATAGTTCAAATAATCCTCAATGCTGCCTGATTTTTCAAAAATATTCCACAAATCCACACTGCCCATGAGAATACCTTCCTTTCCAAATGGATTGCACGGCATTATCCACCATTTCAAGAAACAGTATCCCGCATTTTTAAGAAATTATACCAAACGTCCTTTTTCCGCAGCCTTAAATATCCTTTTTATTATACCCATAATTTTTCAGCATGATGTCGCTGTCGCGCCATTCCTTCCTGACCTTCACCCATAGCTTTAAATTCACATGAGTATCTAAAAGCTCCTCGATTCCTGCCCGCGCCCCTGAACCGATTTTCTTTAACATGCTTCCCTTTTTCCCGATAATAATCCCTTTATGGGATTCCCGTTCACAGACAATCGTGGCTTCGATATCCACAATGCCCGCCTTCTTCCGTTCCTTCATCCGCTCTATCGTCACCGCAATGCCATGCGGCACCTCATCCTCCAGGCACCGAAGCGCCTGTTCCCGGATAAGCTCGGCGACAATCTGGCGTTCCGGCTGGTCGGTAATCGTGTCCTCATCATAAAACTGCGGGCCTTCCGACAGATACTGGAAAATCACCTCCACCAGAGAATCCGTGTTCTCCCCGTCTTTTGCCGACACCGGGACAATCTCCGCAAACACAGCGAGATCCTTATAGGCGGCGATTACCTTCAGAAGCTCTTCCTTTTTTACCGTATCAATTTTATTAATCACAAGAATCACAGGCGTTTTCACATCCGCCAGTTTTTCCGCAATTTTCCGCTCTCCCGTACCGATGTAAGTCGTCGGCTCTACCAGCCACAAAACTACGTCCACCTCGGAAAGCGTCCTCTCCGCCGCCGTCACCATATATTCTCCAAGCTTGTTTTTCGCCTTGTGGATTCCCGGCGTGTCCAGAAACACAATCTGCCCCTTGTCACAGGTATACACTGTCTGAATCCGGTTCCTCGTGGTCTGCGGCTTGCTGGAAGTAATCGCAATCTTCTGCCCGATCAGCCGGTTCATCAATGTAGATTTTCCGACATTCGGCCTGCCGATT
Source organism: uncultured Lachnospiraceae bacterium (assembly GCA_947629585.1). Taxonomy (GTDB): domain Bacteria; phylum Bacillota; class Clostridia; order Lachnospirales; family Lachnospiraceae; genus MGBC100174. The sequence goes on from CANREH010000120.1 coordinate 6,523, forward strand.
AACGCTGCAAACCCTGATTTCAATCTTTTTTCTTCCATACGGTTTCCTTTCAACACCATAACACTTAACACAGTTTTTCTACGTTCATAAATAGTTCCCGGCTTCTTTCTATTTCACCTCTGCCGCCAACCACACAGACTTCTCCGGAAGCAAGGATACTTTCCACTAACGGCGCAAGGCTGCGGATCTTTTCCTCATCCGCATGTAACACTTCCTCCCGCTCTTTTTTTAACAGGCTCTCCGTAACGCCGGAAAGATATGCCCCCAGGGAACGGCTTCCCTTTGCGGCAGGCGTAAGCGGCATATCCATAGAACTAATCGTCCCAATAATATACTTTTCCATTTCCCGCTGATCCACGGAAAAATTCCTGATATACTCTCCCGTTTTTTCAAAGACTTCATTGGTCCTTGCAAGGTTCGGGTCGCGGTAGGAAACAAAATACCCACTCCCATTCCTCCCGAACCCGGCGCGGGAGTCATAAGCGCCCCCTAAGACGCGCACCTGGTTCCAGAGATAATCAAAGCTTAACACCGTCTTTAAAACGCGCAATGCTCCTGTATACTCAAAGCCATCCTTACGGAAATTGCCGGAGCGTGCCACATACTGCACCTGCCCCGCCGTCATAAATCCTTCGTTCTTCTTTTCCGGCTTTATCTTCTCTGGCAGATTCTCTCTTTTTTTCTTCCCTTCTTCCGGGATCTTTTCCAGAAAATCCCTCAAAGCGCTTTCCATGCTGCCAAACGCTTCCTGGTTCCCGGTAAAGCTTATTAACAGGCGGTCTTTGGAAAAGAAATCCACAATAAGCTGCTTTAACTCCTCCATCAACCCGTTCTTTTTCTCTTCAAAATGACAGTAATAATCATCAATCACCCTGTAATAGCCTACCCCGTCCGTCATCTCATTAAAACATGCCGAGCGGGAATGGTAGGATAACGCCCTTGTGCTGGCAATGATATCTCCCCTGCCTGTCATAAACATCTGCATCCGGGAGCGTTCCTCTCCCAAAATCTCTTTCAGGCGTTTCTCATCCTCCAAAACCGAATGGAACAGTACCTCGTCCAGAAGAGACAGCGCATTTCCAAATTCCGGAAATAACGACTTTATCTTTACATCAAATGCCGCAAAGAACCCGCCTTCCTTCCCCTTTTCGGGAATTTTGGAAAAAATCTGCGTATCCAGCCCAATACCGCCCGTATGGATATCAATCTCATTGGATAACTCCAGCAGGGAATGGCTCCTGGTAGCAACCTCTCCCAGAAGCGAAGACAGAAATGAAAGCATCGGCGCCCTTTCTAACTCAATGTCCGTCATATCGAACAGGAAATCAAAATATCCTATCCCATTGGTCTCCAGCTCATGGTGAAGGAAACGGCAGCCAAATCCGGAAATTTCTTTATTATGAAGCGGCTCAATTTCCCGCTTAATGTCACTGACGGAAAGCATCGGGATCTTTTCCAGATCCTCCCTGGAAGAAGGCTCCTGCTGATAGGCGTGAAGCGCCTTTGTTTCCTCTGCCAGAGATAAAATTTCTTCTTCCGACAGGCTCTCCTTATACTTTTTCAGTGTTTCCTTCAAATGGAGCTCCGTCTTTTCCGTCAGCCCCGCCTCCGGGCTCATCACCAGCAGGATCGAATGCTGGTTGTCCAGTAAATACTGCCGAATCAGCCCTTCATAATATCCCGTCCCAATCTGCTCCTTCAAAAAGGCAAAGGTCTGATTGGTCTTGCTGTAAAGAAACGGCTGTGAATCCTCATAAAGCCAGCTCTCCAACATCTGGATTCCGTAAATCAGCCCCTTTGGATAAGCGCCGAAATCAGCTTCCCGGTAACGAAACTCCAGCATGTTAATGGCAGCCTTCAGAGAATCCTCCGGGATTCCGTCCTCTATTATTTTCGCAAGCGTTTCCTGCAGGACTTTTAAAAACTGCTCTGCCTTCTCCGCCTCCGTTTCTTTTACAATAATGGCAAACATCGGCTGCAACATCCCGTTTTCATACGCATTCAGGACATCGCTCCCCAGCTCTGCATCATACAATGCCTTCTTTAACGGCGCTCCCGGCGTGTCCAGCAGGACATATTCCAGCACCTGGAACGCAAGGGAAAGCTTTTCGTCAAGGCAGTTCCCAACCACAGACGCATAGGCAAGGTAGGTCTTATTTGCCAAATCCTCTCCTTCCGCGACCGGATAAACCGCCTCGGCATGGCGCATGGCACGAAACGGCTCCTGCATGGTAATTTCCGAATTTGCCGCACAGGATTCACAGCGGTCAAACCTGGACAAATATTCCCTGTCCATAAATTCCAGCTTTTCCTCAAAATCCATATCTCCGTACAAATAAATATAGCTGTTGCCCGGATGGTAATACTGCCTGTGGAAATCCAGAAATTCCTCATAGCTTAACTTCGGGATATCTGCCGGATCACCGCCGGATTCCTTCCCATAGACCGATTCCGGATATAACGCCCTGGCAATTTCTGAAAAGATCCGCTGCTCCGGCGAAGAATAAACCCCTTTCATTTCACTGTAAACAACCCCGTTGCATGTAATTTCACCGTCCGGGCTCTCCAGCTCATAATGCCAGCCTTCCTGTTTAAAAATCTTCTCTTCCTTATAAATATTCGGATAAAAAACAGCATCCAGGTAAACGTGCATCAGATTCTTAAAATCCTTGTCATTAACACTCGCCACCGGATACAGCGTCTTGTCCGGATACGTCATGGCATTCAAAAACGTATTCAAAGATCCCTTTGCCAGCTCCACAAACGGATCTTTTGACGGAAACGCCTGAGAACCGCATAAAACCGTATGCTCAACAATATGCGCCGCTCCGGTCGAATCCTTCGGCGGCGTGCGGAAGCCAATGCTGAACACCTTATTCTCATCCTCATTTTGCATCAAAAGCACCCTTGCCCCACTCTTCTTATGGCGGAGCAGATAACCGACGCTCTTTAACTCTTCTATTTCTTCCCTTTTCTCAAACTCATACGCAGAAGGGCACGAAAACCTTCGAATCTTATTTTCTTCCATCATTTTACCGATAAATCCTTTCCATGATTTTTTACCTATTATAATGGAACGGGGTCCTTCTGTAAATAAAAACTTTTCCTGCAATAAGGCTTTTGGTAACAGATTTCCTTTTGAAGTGTGTTAGTATTTCCCTATGGAATCGAAAAAAATAATGCCCGCCCTGTTGCAACCAGGACGGGTATCGTGTTCATGGCAAGACTACAGCTTTTACACCTGAAGCCCTGCAAGCTGTTCTACCTCTGCCACGCTGAGTTCCGAACATTCCGCAATTTCCTCAATAGTCAGCTTTCCCATTTTTAACATCCTGAGCGCTGTCTGCTTTCTGGTTTCACTGATGCCTTGTGTCTTTCCCTGCTTCATTCCCTGTTTCATTCCCTGTTTCATTCCCTGTTTCATTCCCTGCCTGATTCCCTGATTTAAAATAGTTCTTGCTTCTGTTTCAATCAATGCCCCGCCCATAATATCACCTACCCCTTTCTGCACATTCTCATATTTCTGTGCAATCTCTTTAATCACATCGCCGGAAAGCTCTATGATCGTCCGCTTATCAAACGCCCCGATCACTTCCTGCTGTTCCAGTTCGTCAAG
>CANREH010000121.1 GCA_947629585.1 uncultured Lachnospiraceae bacterium
GAAGCAGTTCGGGGCAAGCCGGGCGGAGGTGTTTGAAAAACTGGAAAAGAACGGTATCAGTGCAAGGAAGTATTTCTATCCCCTGACGAATACCTTTTCCGCTTTTCATGGGAGGTACGACGTGACAGAGACTCCGGTGGCACTGCATATCAGCAGGAGGGTGCTGACGCTGCCGCTGTATGCGGATCTGGCACTGGAGGATGTGGACCGGATCTGTAAAATCGTTCTAGAGTGCAGGTACTGATGTATAAATTAGAAATGCAGATTGCACAAAAATGAGCAGAAACAATAATAAAACCTTTGAAAAAGGGAAAAACATTGTTGAAAAATATATCATATTGTACATTGGTATGGCAGGAATGGATTGTCGTTGGAGCATGGATTGTTTTAGGGGCAGCATTTTATATTTATGCAAAGAAAAAATATGACAATAATTTCGGTGCTCACATAGATTTGGATTCATCAGAACATTTTTGAAAATATTATTTTATTAGTACTTTCAATTCTGGCAGGGAGGCTCGGTGATAAAATTTAATGGAGATTCCTATAGTAATATTCAAGATTATTTTAGAGAAAAATTTGGCATTTTGTCACTGTAAAAAGAAAAGCCCTCAAACGATACCGCCTTACAGTTTGAGGGCTCGTTCTTTTGTTATTTTAGAAAGACGCCATTGCCTTCTTTTATGCTATATTCAATCGTAACATTTTTTGATAAATCTATTTTTTCACCGTCAACAGTCACTGCATATAGGAGGTAAATTCCTTTCTGCTGGCTTTTATATTCTATCAGTCTGGAAAAGGAGAACCGGATGGTCTGCCGGGTAATGCAATTATATACATAGATGCCTTCAATATCATTGGAATTGCTTAATCCGCTTAAATCTATGATAAGCCTGCCGTTTTCCTCAACCTGCAAAGATTCATTTCCATAATCATAATAAACCAAATTATTGGAATTTGCAGCAATGTTTCCTGAAAATGTCAATGTTTGGTTGGAGCAGTTGACAATATAAAAGCTATATTCCGTTCCGCCTTTTATATTCAATTCCTTATTAACAAGTTCTTCTGTACAGTCCGATAACAATTCGGTATAATTTTTATCTGCAATATACCCGAGTGAATACTTTCTGTCATTGCCTGTGATATGGCCTTTCAATGAAAGAGATTCTGTATCGGACGGAATATTTTGAATATTTAAAATTACCATTTGATTAGGAATAATTTCAAGATGATCAATGTTATTATTTATAGCTGTCTTAAAATCGTTTACACTGTTTACCTGATCCATTGTTTCAATATCTTTTTCGCATAAAAATTCACTCGTTATTTCATTAGAAGCATTGGTATATTTAATCATAATAATACATAAGAAACATGTAATCAGGACGGCCGTAGTAACAGATATCGTTATATTTTTTTTCTTCTGTTTTGAAATATTTTTCATTATCTTTTCTTGTATATCATCAGAAAATACAAGGCTGTTCATTTCTTTTACATACTGCTCATTTTTATTTGGCAAAATAATCATCTCCTAACATATTTTTTAGAATTTCTCTTCCTCTTTTTAATCTGGTTCCAATGGTTGCAGGCTTTCTTTTTAAAATTTCCGCAATTTCTTTTATTGAATACCCTTCATAATACATCAAATAAATGGGAATCTTATATTTTTCGTCTAAGGATAATACAGCGTTTAATAAATCGCATGTTTCATCTATGAGCAAATCTTTCTGCACATCGGGCATTTCACTTCGTTTTCTAATCCATGCAGTTTTCATATGGTTTTTAGACTTGTTAATTGTCACTCTTATCAGCCATGCCTTTATATGCTCTTCGGAGCTTATTTTCCATATGTTTTTATATAGTGATAAAAAAACATCTTGTGCGATGTCTTCGGCGTCATATGAGTTTTTAGTATAGGTATAGGCAATATTTAAAACCATTTGGGTATATTCTCTTATGGCATTTTCTATTTTATCTTCTTTCCTGTTTTTTGTCATGCCTTTGGATGTTCTCCTTTCCTTTTTTTGCTCCTGTTTATAATACAATTCAGCAAGCGGATTTTTTTCAAAAATGAGTATGGCATATCTTCTGTGGTTTTGGAAGTTTTTTTGCGTAAAGGTAAAGTAAATAAGAATATTTTCTTGACAAATTTTGCAGGGAACCTTATAATAGTATTAACATATATTAGAATTTTCTAATATATATTAGTCAATAACCGTCAGCCTTGTAATGCAGGCTGGTTTTAAGGATGTCAGATAGCCGGCAGGTGATGTTTATGTTTTATAATCCTCTTTTCGTTATGTCAATGGCAGGGAGCGTCGTTTTTCTCTTATATCTTCTGGCGTATCCTCTGGCAAAGAATTATGTTTCCTTAAAATGGAGATACCGGATACTGAAAATAGCGGCGGCTTTTTATCTGCTCCCGGTACCAATATACAAATATTTTATAGTAGACATGCTCCGCCGCTTTTTTCCGGAGGAATGGAAAAAGTTCAACCATGTTTCAGATATTATATATATGAAATACGCTATTTTTGTCGGAGATAATTTCGTGGGATTTTCACCAGGTCTCAGGCATATGCTGTCAGGCTTATTGATTGTAGAAATAGTTTCCCTTGTTATCCTCCAAAGGAGGTCTGTTCAGTATAGGAAATGGAAAGCGGTTTACAGTATTGGTTCTGGGAAACCAACAGGCTGGGAACAGGAGCTTTTTCAGAAAGCAAAGGAAGAGACAGGCATAAAAAAGGACGTACGGTTTCTTTGTTCAGAATACTGCTGTTCGCCGATGGCAGGCGGTATTCTGTTCCCTGTTCTGATTTTCCCGGCATGGGAGGGAGGAATGGAGAAAGAGCAGTATGAATATATGCTGAAACATGAACTGTTCCATATCAGGCACCGTGACCTGTCTATGAAGTATATTGGGCTGCTGGTAATGGCAGTCCATTGGTACAACCCATTGGCATATCTTTTGTTCCACGAGATTTCTGTGATTAGTGAGCTATATTGTGACAGCGCCGTGATCAGTGGAAAGGGGGAAGATGGAAGAAGGAAATACGGCGAGTTGATTTTGACGCTTGCTGCAAAGAATCCGTATGTCGGCAAAGGAAAATTTTTTGCGGGTATGGCAGACAGCAGAAACAAGAATGTGTATAAAAGGAGGATTTTAGAAATGAAGAGAAATAAGAAACAAAAAACGGCGGCAGCGGTGATGATGACAGCGCTTATCTGCATGGCGGGCGGTGCGACAGCATTTGCCTATCATGAGCCTTATATCATTGAAGATCTTACCGGGGAAAATGCTATTGGCAATGAAACATATTTTATGCCGGAATCGGAGAAGGAAGAGCCGGAGAAACTGCTGTCGGATTACTTTTTCATGGATAATGAGGGGAATGTTTGTGATATCAGCGGCTCGGATATCAGTGTCCAGAGGACATGCACCCATGATTTTTCCATACATGGAACTTTCAGTGAGCATGAAAAAGACGGGAAAGGCGGATGTACCGTAAAGCTCTATGACGCCATGCAGTGCTCTAAGTGCTCCAAAGTAAAAAAGGGAAAGCTAAAAAATGCCATAACTTATCAAATCTGCCCTCATTGATAGGATTAAAAGGAAAAACAGTTTCATTTCTTGTTATTATAATGAACAGAACAGAAAAAGGGGGAATAAAAAAATGGCAAACTATGTTTCAAAGTATATCGGCATTTTTTTATGGGTGCTGCTGGCATGTATGGTTACCGGATGCCAGAAAGAAGAGGGGCAGGTGCTGAATGGGGATTCCGGCGGAAAACAAAAAGAGATATTCCAGGTGGAAGCTGTGCAGTGGGAGAGCGGCATCCAGCCGGAATCCGTGGACGCTTTATGCTGCCGGGACGGAAAGGTGTATTTTGCAGGGATGCAGAATAATATAGAATATATTTACCAGATGAACATGGATGGAACCGGACAGCAGAAAAAAGAACTTGGAAATGAATTTATAGGTGAAATTAAAAAGATGGCAATGGACGGGAAGGGAAATTACCGCCTGCTGCTGGAAAAATTTCATTTTATGGGTGCAAGAGAAGGCTATTTGGAATATTCCTGCGCCGAGTTTCAGGAAAAGAAAAGTAAGTTAAAACAGACGGGTGAGTGGAAATTTGACGACGCGGATTCTGTTTACGGCGTTGATATAGATATGGAAGGGATCGCCCTGTTCCGTGCATCCCATGATGTGGAAATCTATGAAAAGAAAATGGGGGAGGAGCTTCCGGACAAAGAAGGAAAGGGAAAACAGACGGTCAGGGGCGGAAAAGGAGAGCAGCGCATTATGCTCGACGGGGAAAGCTTCTGGATTTTTAATGACAGGGTTATGCAGAAATGGGACAGGAGAAAGGGAGAGAAGCTTCTGGAGTGGGAGCTGGACACAAGCGATGCGCCGCATGGCCTGATCCGCCCGGAAAAAGGAGGACAGGAAATCTACTTTATCAGCAGCGATGGCATTTGGGAAAGTGATGGGAAGAGTGCGGAGCTTTTAGTGGAATGGCTGGAAAATGGTATTGACGGCACTGAGATCCTTGATCTGTGCGGGGACGGAAAAGTGTTTTTTGCCGCTGCAGGGAACCTGCAGGGCTTGTACAAAATAGAAAAAAAGAAAAGTACCGGAGCAGAGGGGAAGGGAGAAAACGAAGAAGGCGATGACGGTGACGGAAGGGAAATGATTACCGTCGCGACAACAGAACCGGCTTCCCAGGTAGCTTTCGTCATGGACTATGTGGATTTATTTAATAATTCACAGGATCAGTATCTTGCGAGGCTCAAGGCTTACGGCAGGTATGAAGATCCCGAAGGGAAGATAGGGTTAGATATCGCGTCTGGAAACAGCCCTGACGTGCTTCTTCTGGAACAGGAGACAGGAACGCTGCTTGACCAACTGGATAAGAAGGGAGGGCTGGAGGATTTATATCCTTACATAGATAACGATCCGGATGTTTCCAGGGAGGATTTTGTGGAAAATGCGCTCAGGCTTTTGGAGACGGACGGAAAGCTGACCAGGATGGCGGAAAGCTTCAGTATCCATGCCATGATCGGGACGAAGGAGTTTATCGGGGACAGGACGGGCTGGACATGGGAAGAGTTTGCGGAATGTATGAAGGCTGTCCCGGAGGGAGAATGCGCCTATATGAGCTATTCCGGCCTTTTCCAGGATGCGTTCCCAAGCATTTACGGGCAGTTTTTTGATTTCCGGGAAGGAAAAGCGCGGGGGAATTTTGTGGGCTGCGCGGAGCTTGCAGAAAAGGCTTCCGGGGATCTTGGGCTGGATTCTGAGAGCAGGTTCAATGCTATTATGGATGAGAGACGGGAAAAGATGAGGAAAGGAAAGTTTTACACAGCTCCTTATTACTATCCGTCTATGCCGTTTGTCCTGCAGCCTTCTTTTGGCGTTATGGAGGAAAAGAAGGAGCTGGAGCTGATTGGCTACCCGTGTGACGCGGGGACGGGAGTGAGCATGAGCTTTAGCAGGATATCTGTAATCCCGTCCGTTTCCGGGCATAAGGAAGGGGCATGGCAGTTTTTGAAAACCATCCTGACGGCAAAAGGGATGTATACTGTGGACGGGACTTACCCGGTGCGGAAGGATTATTATGAAATCAATAAGAAATGTATGCTGGCGAAAAAGAAATATGTAGATGAAGACGGGGTGCAGATCTATGCGCTTGGGAAAGAGAATGGTTATAAGATCACGGAGGAGGATATCAAAAAGGTAGAGCGGCTTATAGACATGGTGGACTGCAGGACGCTGGTTTCGGGCCATCCGCTCAGAGAGATTGTGGAGGATGAGATGGCGGCATATCGTGCGAAAGATGGGACTCTGGAACAGGCGGCGGGAATGATAGAAAGCAGGGCGAAGCTTTACCTGGGGGAAACTTCGTGACGCAGTCATAAACGGATTCATAATCAGGTGTATAAATTTTTAGAAAGGAAAAAATAAGATGAAGAAAAATTATGGTCTGACTAATACGGAACTGCAGATCATGGAACTGTTATGGGCAGCAGAGGAGCCGATGTCATTCCGGGAGATTATGCAGGTTGCCACAACAAAGTGGGGAAAGGCATGGAAAGCGCAGACGTTAAATACTTTCCTGTTAGGTTTGCAGAAAATGGGCATGATCGGGGCGGACAAAAGCACGGCTGCTTATAATAGATATTATGCCCTTTGCACAAAAGAGCAGCATATCAATAAATGGACAAGAAAAATGGTGGAAGAATGCTATGAAAATTCCTTTGCGTGCTTTGTGAAGGCTTTTATCGGCGATGGGAAGTTATCAGAAGAAGAGGCGGAGGAATTGAAAAAGCTCCTGTAATCGGATTATCTTCTGTTTCAAAAATGAAAAAATATGCATAAACTATTGGAAATGGGTTAAGAATAATAGCAGAGCTGAAAATTCTTTTTTGAGAGAGGAGAAAGGAAGATGGAATATAGGACGAAAGCGGCAATTATTCTTGCGCTGATTTTTTTCTTTATGTTTGCCACAGTGACGGCAATTTATTTAGGGGTAAAGGTTTCTAACGCGGACAGGGCAGGCACGTATAATGGCGGCATTATGGTGGAATCGGTGATGGATAGGGAAGGCAGCATGGTGTAGGAACGTAAAGAAAAGGGGTAAATAACGTGCAGGCGGAGGTTGTCTATATCAAGATTCCGAAAGAGACGAAGGTAAGCCATACAAAGATTCTTCTTAAGGATATTGCCAGTTTATACTGCAGTAACCGGGATATTCAAAGGGAGTTGGAAAATTTTGTGTTTCTAAAGCTTCCGGAAGGAAAGAAGCAGGAAAAATATATGGTTTCGTTCCTCCGGGTAGTTTCGGAAATCAAATCTGCGTATCCGGAGATTGACATTGAAAACCTGGGGGAGACGGATTTTATTATCAGTTACCGGAGGGAAGGGGAGAAAGGGCTTCCCGCCTGGGCAGAATGGGCGAAGACGGGGGCTGTGTGCCTGGTTCTGTTTTTTGGCGCGGCATTTACGATTATGGCGTTTGATACGGATGTTTCCATTGAGGAACTGTTCGGGAATCTGTATTATTTTGTAACGGGCAGGGAAAGCGGCGGCAGGGGAATTTTGGAACTGTCGTACTGCCTGGGGCTTCCTGTCGGAATTATGGCGTTTTTTGACCATTTCAAGGCAAAAGCGCGCCGACAGGACCCGACACCTATGGAGGTGCAGATGCGCGTCTATGAGAAGGATGTCAATGATGCCCTGATCCAGAATGCCGCCAGGGAGGGGCGCACAGTGACGCAGAAGGAAAAGATGGGAAAAATGTGAGGGAGAGGTGAAAAAGGGATGGAAAACCTGATTTTGGCGTTTCTCGGGCTTTCTGCCGGGTTTGCCGTTTCCTGCGGCGTTTTTGCGTTTATTTCCATGATAGGCATCCCGCCCCGCCTGGTAGGGAAAACGCATACGGCAGGGCATATCAATCTGTATGAAACCATGATAATTCTTGGCGGGGCGGTTGGAAATATCGGCGCGATTGCCTGTTCGCAGAGAGGACTTCATTGCGGGCGCTTTTTCTCTGCTGCATGGGGAGGAACTGCCCTGCTTGCCATAACAGGATTTTTTTTCGGGATTTTTGTGGGCTGTATGGCGCTTGCGCTTGCCGAGGCAGTAAAGGCTATCCCTGTTTTTGCGCACAGGATATCGTTACGAAAGGGGCTGCCGTTAGTGATAGCGTCGGCGGCGGCAGGGAAGCTGTGCGGGGCGTTTTATCAATTCTTCTATAAATAGATGAATAATTTTGTAAAAGACTTGAGTACCGTTCCTTTTTTTGGTATAATTTATATCAAATTCAGCAGGAAGGAGAAAAGCCAAAGGGGATTTTTATGCACGAATATGCTTTGGCATGAGAAAGATTATGAGATACGATATCATTACGATTGAGCGCCAGTATGCCAGCGGCGGCTTTATGGTCGGGCAGCTTCTGGCGGAGAATCTGGGGATTCCTTATTATGGAAGGGAAATTATGGAGATGGCGGCAAAGCAGGAAGCCCTGACGATGGAGGATATTGAGCAGATGGAGGAGACGGCGACCAACAGTCTTCTATATTCTATTGCAAAAAGGGCAAAGATGGCTTCCCGGGACATGCTTGGCATCGGCGGGAGCCAGCAGGCGTATTTAGCGGAGGCTACGGTGGTGAACAGGCTTGCGGATAAAGGAAGCTCCGTGTTTATCGGGCATTGTGCAGGCTGTATTTTAAGAGAGCGCGATGATGTGCTACGTGTTTTTATCCATGCGGCGGAGGAAAAGCGCCGGTACCGCGCCATTACGGAATATGATATTGAGCCGAATGTCGTCGATTATGTCATGAATAAGTTTGACAAGCGGAGAGCCAATTATTACCGTGCCAATTCGGACAGGCGGTGGGATGATTATTCCGCTTATCATTTAGTGCTTGACAGTGGGGAGTTTGGCATGGAGAAATGCGCGGAGATTATTGCGGCGGCAGCAGGGAAATAAGTACATAAGCCGGGCGGCAGAAATTAAGAGAGATGGGCAGGAATTTAACGTTAAAACATAACAAAAGGATGATCGGGATAGCGGCCGTGTGCGTTGTTTTGGCTGTTTTGGGGCTTCTTTCCTGGAAAATGTGGTTTGCCTCCTATGACGGCAGTGTGACGGCGAAGGTGTATCAGGACGGGAAGCTTCTGTATTCCTTTCGGCTTCCGGGGGATGGAGAGGCGCAGGAATTTTTGGTGGAAAATGAGAACGGCGGAAAGAATACCGTCCGGGTTTCTAAGGAAGGGATTTCTGTTTCAGAAGCGAACTGCCCGGATCAGGTCTGCGTTAAACGGGGGACGGTTTTTTACAGCGAAATCCCGATTGTCTGTATGCCAAACAAGCTGGTGATTGAATTTGAAAAGGACGGAGAAGGGGCAGGGACGGACAGCGGGATTTCGGCAGCAGGCTTTGAAGCACGAAGTGCGGGATTGCGAATGGCGCGTCTGAACTGTTACATAGCTTATAATTAAAATAGAAAAAATGATTGAAACGGAAAGCAAACTATGATAAAATGGCTATTGCTTTTATATATAGGATAATAAAGTATGTAGTTTTATAGTTTATCAGGTAATTCTAAGGAGGATTTGAGATGATTTCAGCAGGTGATTTCAGGAACGGTATTACCATTGAGTTTGAGAACAATGTATACCAGATTATTGAGTTTCAACATGTAAAGCCGGGAAAGGGTGCGGCGTTTGTCCGCACGAAGTTAAAGAATATCAAGTCCGGCGGCGTTGTGGAGAAGACATTCCGCCCGACAGAGAAATGTCCGCAGGCGCGTATTGAGAAGTCCAGCAAGCAGTATTTATATAATGACGGGGATTTATATAATTTTATGGACACAGAAACCTTTGATCAGTTTGCACTGACAAAGGATCAGATTGGCGATTCCATGAAGTTTGTCAAAGAAAATGAGATGGTGACAATGCTTTCCCATAACGGTGAAATCTTTGCCATTGAGCCGCCATTGTTTGTAGAGCTTCAGATTACACAGACAGAGCCGGGCTTTGCAGGCAATACGGCGACGACGTCTTACAAGCCGGCAACGGTGGAGACGGGCGCAACGGTCGGCGTTCCATTGTTTGTAAACGAAGGCGACGTGATCCAGATTGATACCCGTACCGGGGAATATTTAAAGAGAGTATAAACTATATTGGGCTTAGACTTTTGAGGGCTGCCGATACCGCAACAGGTATCGGTGGCTTTTTGCTTTATAGGAAATTTAATGTAACAGTTACGCCATAATCAATAAAACTTGATTTTCTTATTGAAATTTTTTCAAGGATGGTTTATACTGAAAGCAGGAGGTTTTACGGATGGAGATAGAGGAAGACAAAAAACAATGGCATCCTGCTTTCTGTGCAGCGATTGAACTGGAGCTGCGGGAAGATAACGATATCTTGTATTATGAGCGTGAACATAATCTGAGCAAGAAACCGCTGGAAATGGATTTGCTGGTAATCAAGAAAAACCCAGAAAGAGTATT
>CANREH010000122.1 GCA_947629585.1 uncultured Lachnospiraceae bacterium
CCGGTATACCGGGATTCAAAATTGCAGTCCCCGATGTAGGCGATATTTTTATGGCCGAGGGAAATCAGGTACTCGACGGCTTTCTCCGCGGCGGTTGCCCCGTTGCAGATTACCTCGTCATATTCATAATCGGTCGGGTTGCGGTCAATCCCGACAAGATAAGGATATCTTTTTTTCAGGACAGGGACAAGCCTTGCTGGGCATTTTCCAAGAATCAAAAGCCCGGTATTTTCTTTTTTCGGGATAAAAGCCAGCGGATTTTCCTGTTTTTCAGAAAGCACCTTTTCTCTGGATTTATACGGAACAGCCCGTTCCGCCCCGGAGCCTTCAAAGGCGAGGGTATGGACAGAATTTAAAATATCCCCGAGAAGGCAGTTTTGCCGGAATAATTCTTCCTGGATGAAATCAAAAAGCTCCCGGAAAAAAATATCCTTGTCCATAGAATCAAAACGGGTCAGGAAAATGTCAACAGTGAATTTTTCCGGGCTGTCAGGGGAGCCGAGGCGGAGATCCCTGGCGGAAGGATTCGGAAGATATTGTAATTTTCTGGCGGCTTTCCAGATCCTGTCCGTAAGCTCCGGATCGTGGCAGTTGTGATTGGGATGGTTTAAAACACGGGACACGGTTGATACGGATGTGTTGGCAAGCTCTGCAATTTTCTTTAACGACATAACAATTTCCCTCCAACGATATGAAAACGTTTGCAAAACTGAAAAATAAAAATAATTGTGTGAAAGAAGCTGAATAAAGAATAGCATAAATAAAGGAAAAAAACAAGTGAAAACGTTTGCAAATTTGGTGGTTTTCTTGAAAATGGCAAAACGGTACAATAAGTGCATGATTTAGCTGTATTTCAAAAAGCGGCTTATGGAAAATTCTAAAGGGAATTTTAAATTTAAGAAAAAAAGAGGTTTTGGAAAGGAGATTTTATGATGAATCAGTTAAAGAAAGTGGTATGTCTGGGAATGCTCGCTGTACTGGCAGCAGGAGTAACAGGCTGTGGAAAAGGCGGAAAGAAAGAGGAAGTGCATGTTGGGTATTTCAATAATATTACCCATGCGCAGGCATTGTATATGAAAGCGGAGAAAGCACTGGAGAAAAGCTTTGGCGACGATATTACCGTGACATGGACAGCATTTAACGCAGGGCCTGCCGAGGTGGAAGCCTTATTTTCAGAAGATATCGACATCGGTTATATCGGTCCGGTTCCGGCAATTAACGCCAATGTAAAATCAGGCGGGGACGTGCAGATCCTGTCGAGTTCGACAAAGGGCGGCGCTGTTTTAGTAAAAAGAGAGGGTTCCGGCATTGAGAGCATGGCGGATTTGGAAGGAAAGACCGTTGCCATTCCGCAGATAGGGAATACGCAGCATTTGAACCTTTTAAAGCTGTTGGATGATAATGGGCTGGCTCCGGTGACGGACGGCGGAACCGTCAATGTCAGCGCGGTAGCGAATGCGGATGTTTCCAATATGATGGAGCGCGGCGACGTGGACGCTGCTTTAGTGCCGGAACCGTGGGGAGCGACGCTTCTGAACCAGAATGCAGAGTTGATGTTAGATTATGATGAGATTTATATGGATGGAAATTATGATGTCGCCGTTGTTGTCGTAAGAAAGGAATTTTTAAAAGAGCATAAAGATTTGGTAGAGACATTCTTAAAGGAGCATGAAAAAGCGACAGAAACGATTAACAGTGACAGTGAAAATGCAGTTAAAACAATTAATGAGGAGTTAAAGAGCGCAACCGGAAAGGCGTTGGAGGAAGCTATTATTACAGAGGCATTTGGAAGAATCGGTGTCAGCACGGAGATTAATAAGGCGGCGATTACGGAATTTGCCGATATCAGCAAAGAGCAGGGCCTGATTGACGAGCTGCCGGACGAGAGCGGATTATATGTAGAATAAAAAAGAGGGAGTAAGAAAAGATGTCGAAGGAAATGTCAGAAAAAACTCATGCAAAGCTGGAATTAAAAAAGCTTTGTAAAAAATATGATAACAGTGAAAAATCGACATTAAATGAGATTGATTTAACGGTGGAAGCGGGGGAGTTTGTCTGTCTGGTCGGCGCTTCCGGCTGCGGGAAAAGCACGCTGTTAAATCTTGTGGCAGGGCTGGAAAAGCCGACCGGAGGGCAGATTCTGCTTGACGGGAAAGAGATTACGGGACCTGGCGCGGACAGGACAGTCATGTTTCAGGAACATGGCCTGTATCCGTGGTTAAATGTGATTGACAATGTAAAATTTGGGATGAAGCTGGCGGGCGTCCCGAAGGAAGAACAGGAGGAAAAGGCAAGGCATTACCTGGAAATGGTGCATCTCCTGGAATATAAGGATTACAGCATTCATCAGATTTCCGGAGGGATGCGCCAGAGGACGGCACTGGCGAGGGCGCTGACGATGGATTCTGAAATCCTTCTGATGGATGAGCCGTTTTCGGCGCTTGATAAGCAGACCTCCAACCGACTGAGGGAGGAGCTTCAGAGGATTTGGCAGGAAACGAAAAAGACGATTTTATTTATTACGCACAGCGTGGAGGAATCGGTCTACCTTGCCGACCGGGTAGTCGTCCTCTCTCCTGTGACCGGGACTGTCTGCAGCATTGTCAGGATTGATCTGGAACGCCCAAGACATGTGTATTCGCCGGAATTTGTGGAGCTCAGGCATAGGATTCTGGAAGAGGTAAGAGGGGAGGCAGTATAATGGGAATCCTGATTTTCTTAGTTATTTTAGTTGCTTTATGGCAGGTCTCTTACTGGCTGTTTGTGGAGGTATTGGAAATTTGGAAGGCTTATTCCATGCCGTCCCCGCTGGGTGTCGGGCAGCGTTTTTTAGAGCTTTGCGGGAATGGGACGATTGGCACCGCCCTGGTTAATTCGCTGCTGCGCGGCATTGCAGGGTATGCAATCGCAGTTGCGCTCGGTATTTTGCTGGGGCTTTTGATTAATCAGTTTCAGTATCTTCAAAAGAATTTAAAGCCGGTCGTGCTTGGTGTCCAGACGCTCCCAAGCGTCTGCTGGGTGCCGTTTTCCATCCTCTGGTTCGGGCTTTCCACACAGGCGATTTTGTTTGTCGTTATCATGGGTTCGGCGTTTGGCATTGCGATATCGGTTGATAATGCCATTAACAATATTCTGCCGATTTATAAAAAAGCGGCGCTGACTATGGGGGCAAATAAAAGGCAGCTATACCAGTATGTCATTTTTCCAGCGTGCCTGCCGGAGCTGGTTTCGGGCTTAAAACAGGGCTGGTCCTTTGCCTGGCGCGCCCTGATGTCCGGGGAAGTCATGACGACGTCCATCGGGCTTGGCCAGACCTTAATCATGGGGCGCGACCTTGCCGACATCAACCAGGTCATGCTGGTTATGATTATCATTGTAGCGGTCGGAATCGTGATTGATAAATGCGTTTTCTCTGTCATTGAGAAACGGATGCAGAAAAAGCGGGGGCTGGCAGGGTGAGTCTTATAGTTTTTGCAGTTTTTCCAGGATTTCTTTGCCTGCAATCCCGATCAGCGTCCCGGAAATGATGCCGATGAAAAGCAGGACAGGAAGATAAGCCAGGACATGGATATTTTTTATTACAAAAACAGCCGCCAGGATTTGTCCGATGTTATGGCTTATGCCGCCGGAAATGCTGACGAGGATCACAGGCAGCTTTTCTGTTTTTTTTGCAAGAGCCATGACAGCATAGCTTAACATGCCTCCTGCCAGGCTCATTATCAGGCTGAACACATTTCCAAACGTCATGGCGGTCAGGAAAATGCGGATCAGGTTTAGAATAAAAGCATCTTTGTAGCCGAGTTTATACAGGGCTGTCAGCACAACAAGGTTGGCAAGCCCTAATTTTGCGCCCGGAATCCCGATTGGGAACGGGATCAGCGTTTCTAAATAGCTGAGAACAAAAGCAAGCGCCGTCAGCATGCCCCAGAGGGCTATTTTCTTTGTATTCATAAAAACCTCCATCGTCAAATCCAAATCTCTGTATGTTTTATTATAAAATAAATCATACGACATTATATCATAGAAAAATAAAAGAGAAAAGACAGTAAATAGGCAGGCTTTGAAGCACGAAGTGCGAGATTGCGAATGGCGCGGCTGAACTGTTATAAATTTTCTGTCAATATTACCTTGCGGTGTGAAAAATTCTTTGATAGAATGATATAATCGAAGTTTAAAATTGTTTGTATGGAGATATTTTAAGATGGTTGGAAGAATTACGGGGTGTGGTTCCTGTTTCCAATGGGGTTTTGGAGAGGAAATACAGCTCTTAAGTCAAAATATCGAAAATACAAAAATAAGAAATGAGGATATGGTAATGAATGAGATGTTATTATATCATGGAAGTGATATAAAAGTTGAGTTTCCAGAGATCAGAAAAACAAAATATACAAAAGATTTTTCATGGGGATTTTATTGTACAAAAAATTATAAACAAGCCTATAAATGGGCTGACAGAAAATCAAGAATAGGTATCATAAATGTTTATTCATATACACCGAGAAATGATTTGGAAGTTTTAAGATTTGATAAAATGACAGATGAATGGTTAGATTTTATTGGAAAATGTCGTGCTGGATATGTGCATGGATATGATATTGTAGAAGGACCAATGGCAGATGATACTATCTGGAATTTTGTGAATGATTTTCTTGCCGGGAATATCAGCAGAAAGGTGTTTTGGGATTATGCAGAATTTAAGCATCCAACACATCAGATTAGTTTTCATTCATTGAAAGCACTTGATTGTTTGAAATTTGAGAGGAGTGAGAAGATTAATGAATAATAAAAAAAAGGATGATATCTTTTATGTTTGTACATTAATAGAATATATTGCCAGAAAAACCCGGAACCATAGAGGAGATGTAATTGCATATTTTAATAAAGATGACTTGAGCAGACAGTTAAGATTAGCAGAGGTAAATCATAGTCTTTCTTTTGAGCAGGTGTCAGATGAATTAATTGAAGAGTATCATATTTCCAATGGAGATTTTGATACAGTAATGGAATGTAAGTATACGGTTCCTTCCGTAACTTCTATTGGACGAGTGTATCAGATGTTGGTGTTGGCAGTATATGAAAATGATGATGTTGAACAGGCAATGATAGATGTATTTTCAGCTTTTATTAGTGATGAAATATCGGATTTTAATTCTAATGTTTATTACAGTAATCCAGACTATTTAAGATGTTCTTATCTGGATGGGAAGATGCTGGAATAGAATAAAACAGCTATACCTTGCCTGTAATGAAAACAAGACAGGGTATAGCCGTTCAGAAAATGCTTTATATTGGAAAGATCACAGAAATTATAATATGTTAGATAATTCCTCCGGTTTTGCTTACCTGCTTGATTCGCAAGTCAGACAGGTATTCTGCCATGGAAGGGCTGTATTGGTCTAACAGGCTCCGGTAATCTTTTGTCTTTGTGCAGGCGTTGAACTCTGCGTAAAAATCTTCCACATCTTTCCTGTTGAAAAGCATGGCGAGCAGGCTTAAATCGTAATCGTGCTGCATATAGCTTATCGTCCCCGCGTCATATGCTGCCGTCATAAGCTGATAAGTACAGACTTCTTTCCCGATATTCTGGGCGGCATTATAAAGATCAGGATCGATCCTCTGAAGGTAGTTTAAGTAACGTGTTTCAATATTCCGGTTTGGGACACCGCTTGCGATCCAGTTTGCAATTTCGTCAAGAGAAGCGCCCATCGCAGAGTCTTCCACAAGATGCTGTTCGTAAGAACCGTCCTCTTTCAGTGTAAATGTATATTTCCCGTCTTCGGAATATTTTGTCGTTGACCAGCCGTATTTTATGTCAGACTGATCGATAACCATTACCTGAAATGCGTTTTTTGCGGCTTCAAACCCTTTCATATCCTCTGTCAGAGTTAACTTTCCGCTGGCAACGGCAGTCTGTACCAGCTCATATTCCGAACAGAGTTTCCCATGATAATAAACGCTGTTATCTTTCAGGGAATCGAAAGATTCCGGAAGCGTAACCGCATTTACGGATTCAGAATCAATTTCCTCCCAGTCGCTTTCTTTTTTGCAGCCGGCGGTCTGGCTGCCGGAATTGCTCCCTGTGATAATATCCGTGCCGTAATAGGCGGTTACATCTTCTTCCAATAAGGTTACGGAGCCAAATCCTACATGGTAAGATGAGGTTTCCTGGTTTGTATAACCGGTCATAATATCGGTATAGGAAGAAGAACGTTTAGAACTCTCGCTTAAAATCCGGACAGCGCCTGCTGTCTGTAATTGGCGGATAAATGCACTTTCAATATTCATAACCTGTCCTCCCTGTCATAATCAATGTTATTTTTATTATCGGCAGGATCTTTGTTTGGCTTTACAGTATCATTAATTCAGGTATTGATTTCTGCATATTTTTCTAATAAGTTTAGAGCTAATTCTATCTAAAGGTTTATCCATATATATATCTGTGGCTTTTCGTAGAATATTCCCTTCTGCGATTTTGAATTTTAGGAACAATAAATTATATTTAACGCAAATAATCATAGCATAATATTCGAAAATAGTCAATACATAATTAAAAAAATTATCATAAATTATCATAATTTCTGGAAAATCTAACAAAATGAATCCTTATTTTCTATTCGGGGTCAAAATCGGGGTCAGAATCGGAAGAAAAGAAACATCGGAAATACTAAATTTTTGAGGCAGTATAGAAGGAAAAATAAATTTTATTCGGGGTCAGGATTTGGGTCAAAATTGAAAAAAAGCCTGTAATATCAGGATTTTAGGGCCTTTTCACAGAAGGGAATATTCTGCGAAAACAAAAAGGAGGAGTTTTTTTATGAAATTAAGAAAGCAGGCGGTCTCTATGGCATTGGCTGCAAGCCTTGCAATGTCCCTGATGCCTGGGATGCCGCTGGTTCCGGCGTCAGGAGCGGAAGCGTCGACGGAGGAGACGCAGGAGACTGTGAAGGTTCCGGCATTGACGATTGCGGATACCTATTACAGCGTGAATGGAAAGTTTCCATTGTATGTACAAAAAAATTATGATAGTCATGGAGGAGATACACTGACAGTAACAGATGCGGATACTGGGGCACTTATTGCAGAAGGAATCTTCAATGGGACTGGATGTGAGATTTCAGAAATTGCAGGAGTAAAGAACGGGGATAGCCGCAGGCTCACTTTTGTAAGTAAAAATGATCAGGGAGAAGAAACAGGGAAAATAACGAAAACAGTTTCTTTTAAAGATAAGGCTGCATGGGCTTCCAGAGAATATTTAACACAAGAGAGATTAAATGAAGATTTTTATTTATATGTTACGGAAGGACCGGCGCTTAGTTCTCCAGCAGCAATCGACAGTCTTTATTTTTTAGATAAGGAAAATAAAGTTGCTGCCGGGGCTGTAATAAGCGTAACTGGATGGAATTATAAAAATAATGACGAAAGGTATGGAGACCTTTTTGCTTATAATCCTTCTTCTACTGATTGGAAATATTGTCAGATACATGCAAATCTTATTAATATTTTTCCTACTAGAAAATTAGTATCGGGAGAGACATTGACAGCGGCATATGCTATTGATGGAACCGTGTATCCGGTAACAAATACAGCGATTACTGTAACTGATAAGCCGTATATTTCTGAGGTTTCACAGAGGGAAGAGTATTTAACTGATTATGATGATACATTTGCTGTAGAGGTAAAAGGCTGTAATGTTGACTTCAGCAAATTAAATTTTGTGTTAAAAGCAGGGGATACTATAGTAGGAGAACCCGTAAGCTGTTTAGTAGGAGACAATTATGCCTATTATACTGTGAAGTGGAAAGAGAATCATCAGCCTCGAAGTGATTATTATTATGATATAGAATTTGATGATCCGGAAATTGTTATAGATGAAAAAGGAAAAGGAATCCGATATTCTTCCTATGCTCTTTTTAATGTAACATGGAACCCAGAAACGGATTCTATTGAATATTATAAAGCAAATTTGCCGGTAGGAATTGAAACAACCTGTAAAGTATATAAGTCAATGACAGAGGATTCCTGTATTGTTTCGAAAAGTGGAATTGTTGTAGATAACAATCATCATTTGGAGATACCTTGTCCAAATGCTTTTGAGAAGAACGATAATTATTATGTAAAAGTTAGCTATGATAATTATGTGAATAGATCATGGGAGCCTGTGTATGTTTATGCGAATAAGCAGTCAGATATTATGAAGACATCTTTAAAAAGATTTTATTATTTGTCCAATCAGGATTCTTTTGAATTTTCCGCAGGCTTTATCTGTGAAAATGAAAAAAGTTTGTTAGCTACCGGTGGAGCTATTATTAAGAATGCCCAGGATGGAATCATTGGAGAAATAGAATTATCTAAACAGGGACAAGACGGCACATACTATTATGAAGGAACTTATTCAGGCTCTTTAGAGGTTGGGGAGTATACTTTGGAAGTGTATCCGGAAAATGCAGAAGAGGGTTATGAATATAATTTTTATGTTACAGACAGCAACAGAATAGCATTGACTTCTCAGGATAACCAGATTCCTTCTTATGTCACGCTTAATTTTGGCTCTAAAGAGAATGGAGAATGGTATTGCAGCGAGGAGAACCTGAAAAAAATCTCCCTTCATGTTACAGATATGCTTGGAGAAAATGAGAAAATATATCGGTTTTCAGAGGGTGATTTTACAGTTTCTGCAGGTATTGGTCTTAGTTCTTCAAGGCAGCTTATATTTTCTAATAAGATAAAAGATGATTTTAAAGATATGTATTATTGTAATATTTCTATATATTATGATGGAAAAATAGCGGCAAAAGCTTATCAGCTTGAAAGGGATTTGTATCAAAACAGTTATGCAGGACGTTGGAATTTAACTTCTGAAAGTTCAGAAGTTTGGTTGGGCAGTAGTGGGATTGATTCTGGTTCCTGGAATGGAAAAAGTACTTGTAATTACATAGGAGCTTCTGATTCAGAAGCATTTCCGCTCAAGGTCAGGATTACGGAATGGTATAGTTTAAAAACGATTGCACAATTTGAACTCCAGAAATCAGGAATTATTCCTGAAGATAAGATTAGTAACTTGTCACCTAAAAAACTTTATAATGTTTACTTAGAAGGTGCAAACGGCATTAAGGATGCATATCAGGCATGTTATCTTGTTGGGGGAAAAGTAAGCGATCCGGAACCAACGCCGGGAGAAGATGATCCAAAACCAACCCCAACAACGCCGGGAGGAGTTGATCCGGAGCCGACACCGGGAGAAGATAATCCGGGAACAACGCCAGGAGAGGATAATCCGGGAACAACACCGGGAGAAAGTGATCCAGAGCCGACACCGGGAGAGGACAATCCAGGAACAACGCCAGGAGAAGATAATCCGGGAACAACGCCGGGTGAAAATACATCCGGAGGTACTGGTACAGGCACAGGCGGAAACGTATCAGGAAGTGATGGAAGCATATCTCCTGGAACGGGAAGTATGGACAATGCCGGGACAGCCGATTTGGACAATTCCAATACGGCAGATGACAAGAAGCCGGAGGATAATCAGCAGCCGGATAATATCCAGACAAATAATAATCCTGCCAATACAGAGCAGCAAGGCAGTTCCGAAAATACACAGACGCCAGAAACATCCAATACCGCAGCGGATAACAATTCTGATGATGAAAAGGAAGAAACCAAGGCAAAAGGGAAGCTGACGCTGGAGAAGAAAAAGATTACAGTGGAAAAAGGAAAGAATGCGAAGATAGAGATTACTTCGGATGTCAATACAAAAGTAACCTACACTTCTTCCGATCCTTCCATTGCAACGGTTAATAAGAACGGGAAAATTATTGCAAAGAAAAAGGGAACGGTGACAATTACAGTAAGCGCAAATGGGAAAGAGAAGGAAGTTACCGTAACAGTAGAGCCTGCAAAGAAAACTTCCACGATTAAGTTAAGCAAAAAGATGAAGCTGTCGGACACAAAGACTTCTTTGAAGAAAGGGGCAAAGCTGACGATTAAGA
Organism: uncultured Lachnospiraceae bacterium; assembly: GCA_947629585.1. Lineage (GTDB taxonomy): Bacteria > Bacillota > Clostridia > Lachnospirales > Lachnospiraceae > MGBC100174. Next base: position 9,990 of record CANREH010000122.1, read on the forward strand.
AGGCTGCCGGAACAGGGAAAGTGACCTA
>CANREH010000123.1 GCA_947629585.1 uncultured Lachnospiraceae bacterium
CATGAGCAATCCGCCTGCGGCAGCAGGCTTTGAAGCACGAAGTGCGGGATTGCGAATGGCGCAGGCTGAACTGTTACACATATTCAGTAACAGTTTTTACCGTAAAATTTCCCTCCCATAGGATACTGCCATCCCTGTGATTAACAGGATATCCGCCAAAGAAGCAAGATAAAAAACCGCCCTGTTCGCCGCGCCGTCCGACCGGCATACAGAAAACGCCACGCCTTTGCGGTAAGGGTAGAATAATTTCACCCTCTTCCTGTTAAACAAATCCAGTGCCATATGGCTTGCCATCGCCGCGGCAAACGGAAGTGCCGCCGCCGGAAGAATCGTATATGCGCTGAATGTCAGCATGACAAGCCCAAGAAAGGAATGCATAAAGCTCCTGTGCGGCGTTCCTCTGCCAAACACGCAGATCAGGATAAAAATAAGCACGCCCACTAACATCTCCATATATCCATGCTTCTCCATCGCTTTGAGGATTCCAAACTGAAATACCGATTCCATCCCTGCCGCAGCAGCAATAATAAAAATGGCAAACCCGAAAACCTTATTAAACTCTTTTCTTGCGTCCGAAGTGCTGACATCAATATCGCTGATGACAGAGCCAACGGCAGCGGCCGCAATACAGATCAGCATCTCTTTCGGGGTCTTCGGCGCCGTCACCGCCAGCGAGACGGCAGCGCCGAAAGCCATATGTGTTTTTCCTGTCATCGACTGCACTCCTCCAATGGCGCCTTTTGTAAATCATACGGTGTGCTCTGGTATACATAATAATTAAGCCAGTTAGAGAAAATCAACTGTCCCGTGGAACGCCAGCTCACAATCGGCTCCTTCGACGGATCATCCTCCGGAAAATAATGCTCCGGTATTGCGATAGCAAGCCCTTTTTCCACATCCCGGTAGTATTCTTTTGCCAGGGTATCGGCGTCATATTCCGGATGGCAGGTCATAAAAAACTGCCTGCTGTCCTGTGTTTTTATAATCGAAATGCCCGCCTGTTCTGAAACCGCCATCACCTCTAACTTCGGCACTTTCCTGATATCTTCATCATGGAAAACGGTCGCCCGGGAATGGGGCGCATAAAAGACATCATCCATACCGCGGAACAGCGGGGAAGTCCTCTTTTCCATCGTATGCGGAAAAACCCCGAACAGCTTGGTATCCCTCGAATATTTCCGGATACCGTAATGATAATAAAGCCCGGCAAACGCCCCCCAGCAGATGTGCATGGTGGAATGCACATGGGTCTTTGTCCACTCCATGATTTCACAAAGCTCTTTCCAGTAATCCACATCTTCAAATTCAATAAAGTCAAGCGGTGCTCCGGTAATGATCATACCGTCAAAATTCCGTTCCTTTACCTGATCAAACGTCGTATAAAAGGTTTCCAGATGGTTCGCGTCCACATGGCGGGGACGGTAGCTTGCCGTCTGCAAAAACTCCACCTGCACCTGCAGGGGCGTGTTGGAAAGCTTCCGGAGCAGCTGTATCTCCGTAATAATTTTCGTCGGCATTAAATTTAATATCAAAACATCCAAAGGACGAATATCCTGGTGCATAGCCCGGTATTCCGTCATCACAAAAATATTCTCACTCTCCAAAACAGCCGTAGCCGGTAAAGAGTCCGGTATCTTAATTGGCATCCCTGCCACCTCCTGTAAACATATCATCAGCCTGCATAGCCCTTACTGTCATCTTATTCTCAATTCTTTTGCCGGAGCCTGATACTGTTTTAGCATACAATATCCAAGCCCAATTTGCAATCCTTTTTTAATAATGCCGCCGCCAAAAGGTAACGGTTCAGCCTGCGCCATTCGCAATCTTACACTTCGCGCTTCAAAGCCTGCTGCCGCAGGCGGATTGCATATCCTGTCGAATTATGGTACACTTTCTCTGTTGTCCTGCCGATACCTGGCAACAGGAGGAGGTGGTTTATATGGATGTTATTGCATCATTTTTGATTGCTGTCGCTACTAGCGTAGTTAGTCATCTCATTTGTAAATGGTTAGACAGCAAAGAAAAGAAGGACAACAAATAGCCCAGTGGGTGCTTTGCCACTATAAAAAGAAAAGAAGAATCCCTCGGAAGTGCCACCACACAACCGGGGGATTCGTTCTTTGTTCATATGGAAGTTATTGCATCTCTTTCCGATGTTATTGTAGCACATACCGTTTCCTTTTGCAAGCTGCACTTTTCCATTTTCAATGTTCAAAGAACAGTTCAGCCATCACATCAGCTCAATTTGGCTGCTTTGCAGCCTGTTTCGCCGCTAAAACGGCTAAAATCTCGCTTTTATGACTGACTGTAACCTTCTTTTATCAGAACTTTCTTGCCTTCAAAGGCGAAAGCATAGCAATGGATACTTTCCTTTGCAAAGCCCCTGGCAAGCAGTTCCTCCGCATACCGTTTCTCCTTAATCTGTTTTAAAGCGGCATCAGCCGTTTCCTCCAATGTTTTCTCCTCATCTGAGTCTAACACCTTAAATTCAAAGATATAAGCGGTATCTCCTGCACTCACAGGCTCCATCATAACATCATACCGCCCGAAACCGCTCTCTCTGTTGGAACGGACGTGATACTTTCCCTCTAATTCAGCTATCAAGCCTAATACCAATCCGTGGTAAAAACGCTCAGGCTCCGTGTCACTGGTACTTTTGCCGCCGTCAAAAAAACTCGCAATCTGCAAAAGAACCCGATTTAAGTACTTCTCCATTGCCTTCCTGTCGCCGGACAACAGAGCAGTAAGGAACTCACCATAATGATCCGATTTCTGGAACCACCCTTTAATCATCCCTCTCATCATCCGAAGAACTTCCTGGTTAGTCAGGGAAAATGTATAAATGCTTTCCGGCCATTCGACAGGCTCCGGATAAACGAAACCATATCCTCCCAATAGCCATGCAGGTACGCCTCCTGCATGGGCGTGTCATATTCATCCAGAAGGAGGATGACTTTTTTTCCGTAAAAACGTGATAAATAGCCTGACAACGTCCGAAGAGAATTTGCCAGCGTGCTTTTTGTCGCTTCCTCATCCAGTATTTTCTGAAACTTCCTTTTTTCCGCTTCCTTCAATTTATCGGAATCCATAAGATAACTGTGTTTCTGATAAATCTCTGCTATCAAACTCTGGATTTGTTCATAAAAATCTTCAAAGTTTGTCTCCTTTACAGAGGCAAAACTTAAAAAAATCACCGGATACGTCCCCTGTAATTTTCGATAAGCTTCTTCTTTAAAAATATTCAGTCCCTCAAAAAGACAGGCCTTCTCCTGATATTCCACAGAAAAGAACTGCTCCACCATACTCATCAACAGTGTCTTTCCGAACCTGCGCGGACGAGTGATCAAAGTAACAGAATCCTCATTTTCCCACCATTCTTTCATAAAATGAGTCTTGTCAATATAAAAATTATTCCGGCTAATCATATCGCCAAAATCCTGTTTTCCTATCGCAACCACTCTATTGTCAAAATTTTCCTTTTCCATTTCAGTCCCTCCCTAAACATCCTCTGCCATCTAACAACTTCCGTCATTGTTATAATTTTCCAATCACATTCCGTGCAATGCTTACCGATCATAGCACGTTTTTTCTTTCACTGCAAGCAGGCGCATAATCGCGCGGATCAGAAGGAATCCCACCGGCCCTAAGACCACACCGGCAACGGAAAATAATTTCAGCCCCGCAAACATGGACGCAAGCATCACCGCAGGCTCGACATGGAGCTTCTGCCCCATCAGCCGCGGCTCCAAATACTGCCGCAGAAACTGGCAGGCAGCATACAAAAGCGCTAAAACCACAGCCTGACGGAAATGCCCGCCAAAAAAAGAAAGCACGATCCACGGGAGAAAGACCGTTCCGCTTCCCAGTACCGGAAGCGCGTCCACAAGCGCAATCCCGGTCCCTATTAACAGCGCGTAGGGATTTCCGAGGAAAAACAGCACCACGGTGCAGAGAACAGAAACGCAAAAGATAATAACCGCCTGTGTCCGGACATAAGCATACCCCGCACCGGTCAACTCCCTGATTACCTCATGGCACTCCTTATAAAAACCGCAGCGGCGGTATGCCCCGTACCACCTCTCCAGGTTCATTAACGCCATTACCGTTAAAAAGACAGAAAACAAAGCCACCACCCCGGCACGCCCTGCCATACGGAACAAAGAAACCGCCGATATCGGCAGTTTAAAAAGCTTTTCCTGCCAGAAATCCCCGCTTCCTTCGGTGAAAAACAGCAGCAGTTTCTGATAAGCTGCTCCCTGCGGCAGCCCAAGAAATTTATCACAATAGCTGCAGCAGCCCGATAAAAAAGACAGAAGCCACGCCTGATAACTATCCATATTTTCCAAAAGATGCTGTATCTGCCTGACAGCCGCCATAACCACTCCCGTAAAAAAAACGCCTATTATCATTAAATAGCCGAAAAAGACCATCATCCGGCAGACTTTGGAGGGCAGGCTTTTCCTCGCTTTTTTCAGCCGGACAGCCAGGGGATAGACAAGCCTCGTCATAATAAAGGCAATAATCAGCGGAAGAATCAGCACAATTACATATTTTAAAAGAAACCATACAAAAACCGAAACACCGGTAAGGCATAACAGCCATTTCCATTTCGCCGTTTCCATCAGGCAGACACATCCTTTTCCTTAAAATCACCACAGGTTATCCATACCTTTTCCGAAAAAGGATATTCCTATACTGGAAAATTTTTAAGTTTTCTTCCCTTTGATCCCTCTTATAATTTTCCACAGCAGCAAGAAAAACAGCATTCCCAGCGCGGCGCCCGCGCCGTCAATCAAAACATCCACAGCACTTCCGCTTCTGCCTTCCACAAAAAGCTGGTGGATTTCATCCGTCGCGGCATAGCAGACCGCTGCCAAAAGGCTGCCAAAATACCATTTTTTTAACAGCTTTCCATTCATCCGCACATTTCCCGGCATACCGTCCGCCCCAACCGATACAGGCAGCAACTGCTTCCTTCCCCACATAACCGTCGGGACAAAGAACGCCCACGCTAACAGGGCATACTCCGTCATATGCGCCAGCTTCCGGATCGGCGTATGGATGACCTCTGCCCAATAGGTAAATTCCTCCCCGGTAAACGCCTTTCCCCGGACATTCTCCAGAACATGCAGCACCAGGCGGACAATGATCCCGCTCTCTGCGCTGGATTCCTCCGCAGGCGCCGCCGAAAACAGGAAAATCATTATCATCAAAAGGAGCGCCGGCAAATACGATAACAGCCATGCCGTATGTTTATTTTTATTCTGCACTTGTCTTCCTTCCCGAAAAAAGCCCCGCAGACGCAGGGCTTTTTCTATGAAAATAACTTAAATTTATTGACATCGCTTTTGAGCTTTTCCGCAACATCCTTGATCTGCACCGCGTCGCTTGCGATATTTTCAATAATGCCGCTGACCTGGGTAACGGACGCCGACGTCTGCTCCGTGCTTGCCGCATTCTCCTCCGCAATCGCCGTCAGGCTCTGGACGACATCCACCACCTTAATCCTCGCTTCATCCATCTGGTTTGTATGCCTTGCAATCTTATCCACGCCCTGCTTGGTATTCCTTATGCCATTCTGCACGCGGGAAAAAATAGCCCCGGCCTTCTCGACAGCCACAACCTGCTTCTCCATGATATCCTTTACTTCTTCCATCGTCTTTACCGCCGTTTCCGAATCCTCCATTAACAGCGTCACAATCTCCTCAATCTTTTCCGTGGAAGCGTTGGACTGCTCTGCAAGCTTCTGAATCTGCGCTGCAACGACGGCAAAGCCGCGCCCCTGCTCCCCTGCCCTGGCAGCCTCTATGGAAGCATTCAACGAAAGCAGGCTGGTCTCCTCCGCAATCGAGGCAATCAGCGCCGTCGCCTCCCGGATCTTTTCCGCCGACTGGTTCGTAACATTGGTCTGGTTATAAATCATCTGGATCGATTCTTTGGTCTTTTCATTCTGCTCATTGAGCTCCCGGATCTTCTCCGCCGCCTCGTCGCCCTGCTTCTGCATTTCAACGACAATGCCCTGGATCTGCGTCACCTGCTCATTCGTCGCCTCTACCATATTCCCAATCGTCACGACATTTCCGGTAGCCTCCTCCGTCTCATTCGCCTGGGAAGTGGCTCCCTCGGAGATATCCAGCGCCGCCTGCTCCACCTGGTTCATCGTCCTCTGCGTTTCGTCCGTATTGCTGCTCAAAGAAGAAGAAGTATTATATAAATGCTCGCTCTGCTGCTGCAGGTCATAAACAATGTTCCCCATCTCTTCGCGCAGATGTGTAATCGCCCTGCTCATATTTCCGGTCTCATCCTTGCGGGCATTTAATTCCACCTGCTTTGCATCCAGGGAAAAATCAAGCGTCGCCATACGCTCCACTACCCCGGTAATTTCTACAATCGGGTTCACAACCCTGTTAATCACAAGCATGGAAAGGATCAGGCACAGGGCAATCGAGACAGCCACCCCGCAGACGGCTACCGCGCTCATCTTCCATACCGGGCTTAACACATCGTCCTTATCTGCGCTTACCACGAGGATAAAATCCGCCTCTGTCCCAATATAGTAACCGGCATACAGGTCATTCCCGGCATACCAGTAACTTGTCACATCGCTTTCCAATGCCTTCCCTTCGGACAGCTCGCTTACCACCTTCCGGATCGATTCATTCTCCACAGGCTTCCCGATCTTCTCCGCCGTCGGATGGTACAGCATTGTCCCGTCAAAAGCCACGACATAGGCATAGCTGTTCTCCACGCCCTGGATTCTGGCGTCCCCGATCATGTCCCGCAGGCTCTCCGCCTGCAAAAGCTCCTGCGGATCGCCCAGAACACAGGCAGCGTCTATGATCCTGCCATAATTCTGCGCAGAATCATATAAATAATGCTGGGAAACCTCCACAACACTTTTCTTTGCGCTTGGGATCACGATACATAAATTCACTACCGCCGTAATCACCACGGCGAAAATTACCAAAAAGCGCAGCTTCGCTTTAATCGACTGCATCCCCGGTATATTTACCGTGATTTTTTTCCGTTTCCATTCCATAAGGAATCCCCCTTCCAGTTCAAGTAAGCTACTGGCATTATTGAAATTAATCTACCACTTTTTTATATGAATTGCAAGAAAAAAATCCGTGTCCAATCTCCTTTTTTGTGAATTTTGCGTAATATTTCCACACCAGGCAAAAAAACAGGAAATAAGTACTATAATAATTCCTTCCAGCTTCGGAGATAGCGATCCGCCGTCTTCTCGATCCTGTCCTTTTCCCCTGCCGAATGGGGATCTTCTATGGCAACAGTGAAAAAACCTCCCGCCTTCGCCCCTTCGATTCCTTTTAAAATGTCCTCAAAAACAACACAGTCAGACGCCTTCATCCCCAGCCTCTCCGCCGCCAGCTCATAAATATCGGGAAACCCTTTTCCCCGCTTTACATCCCTTACCGTCACGATTTCATCAAAATAACCGGAAAGCCCGTTATTTGCAAGACACGGCCCAAACAGCGCATGATCGGAAGCGGTCGCCGCCGCCAGACGGACGCCTTTTTTCTTTAAGTTGTCCAAGTATTCCCTTGCATACGGCTTTAACCATACCGCCTTAGCATAAGCCTCCCTTGCAAGCTCGTGCCACTCCTCCACAATATCCTCTTCTCTTTCTTCAAAATGAAACCGCTTCACCGTATAGCTTGCCGCCGCCGCAAAGCCCAGCGGGGCAATCACCTGGACATAATCCTCCGGCACCGCCATATTCCTGCGCTCAAAAAAAATCCGGTCCACATCGCCCCAGACGCCCATAGAATCCAACAGGGTGCCGTCCAGATCAAAAATGGCCCCCTTCATAGTCTGTAATCTGTCTTTCATCCTTATCCCCTCCCGTAATCTCGATCACCGATACCTTCGCCTGGTTTCCCAACGGCTCCTTTTCCCGGTAATCAAACAAAAGATCGCACTCCTTCCCCTGCGGTTTTCCCGTCCTTACTGTTTTTTCAATATCGATGGAAACATGCTCTATATGGGTCATCGTCATAAGCTGCCTGCCATGAAAACCTTCGTATTTTTTTAAATATCTCCGCTCCCTGTCCTCCCGCCGGTAAAACTCCCGGAAACGGCCTTTCTCCTTTTCCTGATCCGGCGCAAATCCCGGCCTGGTCTTACTATTTTCCCTCAGATAAACATCACAGGTCAGCAGCTCACAAAAAACTTTCCGCAGGCTTTCCCTGTCCCCCGTTATTTCCCCCAGCACAATTTCTTCAAAAAACGCTTTCAGGATCTCATAACGCCCTATTCTCGTATGCTTCCTCTCAAAATGTCCATAGTCGTTATAATAAGCACACAGACTTTCATACAGGGAAAACGCATCCCGGAAATAGTGTTCCAGAAAAGCAATGCTGAAAACAAACTGCCCGCTGTTATAGTAGATTTCCACCATTTCCTCCACGCCTTTTAAAACAAGCAGATCATCATAAGAAAGCCATTCGGTTTTTAAAACCTCATAGGGAGCAGTCCCCTGATAAACAATATGATATTCCTTACTGTCCGTTTCCATTGCCGAGCCTTTCAAGACCTTTAAAAAACCAAGCTGGAGCTGGTTCGGGCGCAGCATGTAGACATCGTGGAAGGATTTTCGGAACGATTCCAAATCCTCCCAGGGAAGCCCGGCAATTAAATCCAGGTGCTGGTGGATATTTTTCCCCTGCCGTATCCTCTTTACGGCATAAGAAAGCCTGCTAAAGTCCATGCTTCTGTGAATGCACGCAATCGTTTTCCTATTTGTGGACTGCACGCCGATTTCCAACTGCACCAGCCCCGGACGCATGGCATTCAGGATTTTAAAATCCTCTTCTTCCAGCAAATCCGCCGAAATCTCAAAATGAAAATTCGTAATCCCGTTATCATGCTCCAGAAGATAGCTCCAGATAAAGCGGGAATGCTCCCTGCTGCAGTTAAAGGTACGGTCAACGAATTTTACCTGCGGCACTCCTTCATCCAGGAAAAACTTTAATTCCTTTTCCACCAGAAAAAGCGGGCGAAAACGCACCGTCTTTTCAATCGAAGAAAGACAATAGCTGCATCGGTACGGACATCCCCGGCTGGTTTCATAATAAAGAATCTTATGTTCAAAATCTGCCAGATTTTCCCCGTAAGGAAACTTTATCTGTCCCATATCCATCACAGACCTTGCAGATGTGATTACGATTTCTCCCCGCCCGTTTTTACAGGCAATCCCCGGAATATCAAAAAGGCTTTTTCCCTGACGGCTTTCTTCTTTCAGATAATAGCGGGCCAGTTCCCGAAACGTTTCCTCGCCTTCCCCGATCATAATGCCGTCAATAAAATCCCTGGTTAAAAGTCCGGTCTCAATGTCATACGAAACCTCCGGCCCGCCAAGCCATATCTTCGTCTCCGGCAATATCTTGCGGATTTCCCCCGCCGCAGCCTCCACCATAGAGATATTCCAAAGATAACAGGAAAAACAAAGGATATCCGGCTTTCTTTTGTAAAGTCCCTTTAAGATCTCATCAATCCTCTGGTTAATCGTAAATTCCGCAATCTCCACATGACCCGCCGCTTCCCCTGCATTGGCACGCAGGCTGTAAACCGCCAAATTGGAATGGATATACTTTGCATTGATTGCCGCCAATAAGATCTTCATTGCATTTCCTTTCCTCTGCCTTAAAAAACAGCCGCTGCCCGCGCCAGGACCCGCGGACGAATCTTAAATTACGGCTGAACGGTTACGTAAAAAAAGATCCGAAAAATCTTATGATTTCCGAATCCATTTTAAAACAAAAGCGGGTGATGGGAATCGAACCCACATACCCAGCTTGGAAGGCTGGTATTCTACCACTGAATTACACCCGCATAAATATAAAATGCCCAGAGCAGGAATCGAACCAGCGACACAGGGATTTTCAGTCCCTTGCTCTACCAACTGAGCTATCTGGGCATATCTG
>CANREH010000124.1 GCA_947629585.1 uncultured Lachnospiraceae bacterium
AACTAAACACGGATTTAGGAACAAAAATATATCATTTGCAAGCTGCTGTTACATTCTCAAATGGATTCTACGATTATAGCTTTAATAATCCAGTACATGTATTATGCGTAAACGGGGTCTCAAATAGTGAGTGTTTATCATTTAGCAGAATTGGGAGCCTATCAATTTATAGGATTATTAATATTTCTAATCCTTTATATAATGGGAATATGGCAGTAGATATATACTATTTTTAGCATTCATAAATAACATCAAGTACGGTATAAGCAAACGGAGCACTAGAATTTATAACTAACAATCCATTTTCATTTACCGCCACCGGAACAAAACATTGCAATTCCTTATCACCCCAAGAATTATAATTAAGGGTAACGGTCGAAAAAGCAATTTTAGGCATATAATTATCATTTAATGGAGTAAAACCTATATCCATTTTAACTGTAATAAGCCCCGTTACATGAATCCTATTTCCGGTTTTTATAGCAGAAAAATTAGAAACAGCGGATTTTGTGTAAATAAAGTCAGATGATACATCAATTGTGGTCATATCCGTGTTTAGTTAAAGGTTGAAGAAAAATTGTTTATTATGTCATGAAGATAGACCCAAAGAGCCGGGGGAAATGTTAATTCCTGCCCGGCTGATTGGGTTTGTTTTTATGAAAAAAGAAAGGAGGCGGACATGTTGAAAAGTGAATACAAAGATAGTAGTTAGTCAGTAGGATTTCCTACTGGTTTTTTTATGTACTTTATCAAAATATCTAAAAAGAATTTGAAAGGAGAATAGCATGAAAAATAACACTATTAAGGCAATTATTACAGGGGCAGCAGGATTTTTATCGTCCATACTTGGGACACTGTATATTCCTGTGCTGCTTATGGCGTGCAGCAATATCATTGATTATGCCACAGGACTTATGGCGGCGCCAAACAGAAAAGGCAGAGGAAGCGATGAAGGAATCACTTCCTACAAAAGCATGGAAGGCATTACCAAAAAGGTAAGCATGTGGCTTCTGGTTGTTGTAGGGGCAATCATTGACGAGCTGCTTAAATATTCTGCTGAAACCCTGGGATTTTCCCTGCCATTTCACTTTTTAGTGGCTTCCGTGGTTGCCATTTGGATTGTCTGCAATGAAATCATCAGTATCCTGGAAAACATGGTAGACATTGGGATTAAACTGCCGGTTTTTTTGATACCGCTGGTAAAAAATATTAAGGCATACACGGAAAGCCTTACAGGAACATCAACGGAAGAAGAGGAGGAATAGACATGACAACGCAAGAACAGATGGAATTTATTGAGAAAGTGGGAAGACTGGCAGTAATCGACATGAGGGAAAGCGGCGTGCTTGCCTCTGTCACCATAGCACAGTCAGTTTTGGAATCCGGGTACGGCACGGAAGAACTGGCCCAAAAAGCAAATAATTTTTTTGGAATGAAATGCACTTTGTCCGGCAACACCTGGAAAACGGTATGGGATGGCAAGTCAAAGTATACCAAGAAAACAAAAGAGCAGAAAAAGAATGGCAGGGAATACACAGTTACAGCCGATTTTCGTAAATATCCTGACATGGGGACAAGCGTAAAAGACCACTCTTGTTATTTAACAGGGGCAAAAAAAGGCGGCAGACTGCGGTTCCCGGGACTGCCCGGTGAAAAGGATTATAAGAAAGCCATTCAGATAATCAAAGACGGCGGTTATGCCACAGATACGCAGTATGTATCCAAAGTATGCAGCATTATTGAAAAGTTTTGTCTGTCCCAGTATGATGTGATGTCAGCAGGGGAAGATTCTGATGCAGGAATCAAAATCATAGAGCAGCCTGCGAAGCAGAATCCCTGTTATAAAAAAGGAACGCAGATAACGCCAAAAGGAGAGATGCTCCACAGCGTTGGATGCCCCCAGCCAGACCCATTGGTATTTGTAAAAAATTGGCAGTCAGGCAGTGCAAATACATGTGTCCATGCAGTTGTGGGGAAAGACGCAGTAGTTTACCAGCTTCTTCCATGGAATATGAGGGCATGGCACTGCGGAAGCGGAAGCAAAGGAAGCGGCAATAATAATTTAATCAGTTTGGAAATGACTGAACCCGCCACAATCAAGTATACAGATGGCTCAAATTGGATTGAACTTGGAAACGGCGCAAACACAAAATCCCACGTATTAGCTACATATGCAAATGCGGTACAGTTTTTTGCCTGCATCTGTAAAAAATTTGGTTTTAATCCGGAGGACAGCAATGTATTAATGAGTCATCACGAGGGAAATGTAAAAGGTATTGCGTCCAATCACGGGGACGTGGAACACATTTGGAATAAGTTTGGACTTTCCATGGAACAATTCAGGAAAGACGTAAAAAAGGCAGTGGAAGGAGCGGCAGTGCCCACTATCCCAATGACCCCGGTAGATAACAGCAGCGACGATACCGGAAGCCAGAAAATCAATCCTTTGGACGGCACTGTTACAGTCATTTACAAAGGTTTTGACGGGCTTAACGTTAGAAAAGCTCCATCATATATTGCACAAGTAGACCATGTTGTTAAATCTGGTACATTTACCGTTGTGGGAATCTCTAATGATGAAAAGTGGTACAAACTGGAAGACGGCCTGTTTATTACGGCAGTTCCGTCTTATGTATTATTCAAAGCCACTCCGGCGCAGAAAGCCAGCACAGCCGGCACAGGTTATTATAGGGTACGCAAGTCCTGGAAGGATGCAGAAAGCCAGATAGGAGCCTTCAAAGATAAGAACAATGCCGTGAAACTTTGCAAAAATAATTCTGGCTACAAGGTATATGACAATTCAGGAAGTGAGATTTATCCTCTTAATGAATTAATTCCAGAGAATAGGGAATTTAAGGTAAAAGTTTCCATTCCGAATTTAAGAATCAGGAAAGGCCCGGGAACAACCTATGACTATCACAAGGTCAATAAAAATGGACAGGCATTTTATACTGGAGTGGGAGAGTTCACTATTGTAAAAACCAAAGACGGCCCAGGGGCAAGCCTTTGGGGATTATTAAAAGTCTACGAAGAAAAAGAAAATGGATGGATTGCTCTGGATGAGGGAGTAAAAATGTCTTATTGATACAAAAGGGTGGTAGAGTTATCCTACCGCCTGTTATTCTTTAATTCCTTAATACGATAGGATATAGCTCAAACGGCTATAAAATAACAAAAGGCACATGAATGTGTCGAAGAATGATATTTTATAGTGGAAGGGGCGAAGACGTATGATAAGAATTTTACTATCTACTAAGCTCGGTGAACTCAGGTGGACGCAGGCAGATTTGGCAAGGGCTACTGGCATCCGGCCGAACACAATCAATGAATTGTACCATGAGTTGGTTGACAGAGTGAATCTGGAACATTTAGACCTCATTTGTGAGGCTCTGGATTGCAAACTCGATGAATTGATTGTGCGGGTGCCGGATGAAAGCCCTAAAGTCCTACATACCAAGAACGGCTCTCTGATTTCATCATCAATGGACAGATAGTGCTGCAACACTGCTGTCATAAAAAAGACGTTCATGGAACGAACGTCTTTTTTTATACCATAAATCTTAAGTATATTCAATGAAATTTAATTTCAAAGTTATCTAAATTGTTGACTGATTGAGATTTATTATGATATACTATGGCAAATATGAACTAGAATATGATAAGAATCAGTAATACAACATTGCAGAAATGGGAAAGAATGAGTAGGTAAATGTATCTGTTATAGAAAATATATGTAAAGACTTGGATTGTGAGGACGAAGATGTTTTGGAAATCTTCCCGTGATGTTAATGTGATGTTGAGAGTATAGCAAAGCAAAAGTAGTCAAAGTATGATGTGAAATAGAGAGTGTAAAGTGCGGTATTTTGATTATGAACATACACAAAAGCAGAATACTCGCAATGAGTTCGAGTGAGAGGGTAAATCCCCACAAGTGTTGATTTTTCAAGGCTTGTGGGGATTTTTAAATTGGCAGTGGGTACGATTTGGGTACAAAATGTACGATTGAAAATTATTTGTAATATGTAATGTATTTTGATAATTCGCTCATTTTATCCTCGATATAGATGACAAAAGGTTTATTACAATTCTTAAAATTATTAGTTTTGTTGCAAAAATCAGCTATATCATTGTGAAATTGTTCGGAGGAATAAATCCTCGTTCCATCATGATTTTTGGTATTTGCTAAATATTCTCTCATTTTTTGTTCTGCAAATGTTGAGGAACTCTTATATTCGTGTAGAGCGGTATAAATTTCTAATACTTTTTGTATTTTCTTTCTACGGTTAAGAATAAAGTTTTGATCAAATAGTGCAAATTCAGTTCGGAATAATTCATTCACGCTATATAGGGCGGTACAATATGCTTGAACACTTTTTTCTTCAATAGGAATCGTAGATAAAATGAGTACTCTACTTTTTAATTCGGACAGGTTCCAATAAAAAGAATATATTGACCGATTCTCTTCTATAAATGTAACTGACACAAGAGGTAATAAGAACCAATAGGCTGCTTGCAAATATACCAATGAATATATTTTCTAGCCAATTCATGTATCCAGAAGTTTTATCAATTAGCATATAAGAAATTGATAGTGATGCAATGATTAAAAAGCTCATAAGCTGAGCAGTCAATTTATGTATTTTCATACTATATCGTGTCCTTTTTATCTGAATAAATATTTAAACTTCTATATTTTTAGGGTTCAACCCAATCTTATCCATAAACTCATCATGAGTCTTTTGAAGATCAAGCCGCTGTCTCCAAGGCTCTGATTCTGGATATATATCCATCCAAAGATTAAAATCTGCCTCTGCTTTTAGAAGTGCTTCACCACGTTTTTTGACATCTTTGATCGAATTACACTTCTCGACTTCCTGCATATATTGCTCATAGCGTTCAAACCATGAGCGCATCAGGCTTAACGTATCAAAGCTAATTCCCACCATATCATTTCCATCCGCATCTTGACACTCAAAAAGATGTCCGCCATATTGCCGGAATACCTGAAATAGTCTGTGCATAGCTTTGATACCATCAAATTCTGAATTTGCTAATACTTCCGGATTGACGGCAAGGGCATTTGCTATTTTTTCAAGTGATGATGGCTTGGGGTTGCGCCTGCCGCTTTCATAAGCACGAATATAGGCTTCGCTTGCGCCGACTAATTCTCCTAATTGTTTCTGTGTAAGACCACGTTCTTTGCGAATGCGGCGTATATTTTCTCCAACGGTCATAAGTTAGCTGCCTCCTAAAGTTTTAAGTTGTTTTTACATCAACTCAATCATACCACATAAGAAGAGAATAATAAAGCAAAAAGATATTGACAAGAAACAAAAGTTGCGATATGATAAAAACGCAACATAATGATACTATACAGAAACAAATATCAAGAAAGAGAGGAAACAGTATGAACGAAAAAATTTATTACAACGCAGAGGATGTTTCTGAAATGCTCGGCGTGAGCATCGGAAAATCCTACAAGATTCTCAGGGGCATGAATCAGGAACTTGCAGACAAGGGATTTCTTACGATTGCCGGCAAGATTCCGGTGGAGTATTTCCGGGAGAAATGGTACGGTGGGACAAAGGAGGTAAGCGCATGAGCTGTAATGCTAAGAAAGATCCGAACGGGACGTGGCATATCCAGTACCGATGGACGGATTGGACGGGAACAAAGCGGAAATCGCAGAAACGGGGATTTAAGACCAAGAAAGAAGCGGAAGAATGGTATGCACATTTTATGCTGCAGCAATCTTCTGATCCAACGATGACACTGGCGGATTTTTGGGAGATTTATAAGACCGATATGGAGAAACGCCTGCGGAAAACGACCATGAAGCAGAAAGAATATGTGATGTATGATAAGGTTCTGCCTTACTTTGGCAAAACACCAATCAATGAAATCACTGCTCCTATGATAAGAAAATGGCAGGGAGAAATGATGGAGAAGGGTTTCAAGCCTACCTATTTGAAAACCATACATAATCAGCTCAGTGCCATTCTGAATTATGCGGTTAATTTTTACGATTTACGCTCTAATCCTTGCCGCAAAGCAGGAAGTATGGGCAAAAGCAGGGCAGATGAAAGACCTTATTGGACACTGGAAGAATTTCAGAAATTCTCAGACGCAATTATGGATAAACAGGATTCGTGGATTGCATTTCAGATTTTATTCTGGACTGGGATGCGCCTGGGAGAATTACTTGCCCTTCAGGTAAAGGACATAAATTTTGAGGATGGCACGATTAACGTTGATGAATCCCTTGTGAGGATTGACGGAGAGGATTTGATAACTGCACCAAAAACAGAAAGTTCCATAAGGGTAATTACGATACATAAGGAATTACAGGATGCAATAAAAGAGTATATTTCAACGCTTTATCGGGCGAAGGCAGGAACACGGCTTTTTGCAGGCAGGACAAAGAGCTTCTTTGAGCATGAAATGGAGCGTGGAATTAAACTGTCGGGCGTAAAAAAGATTACAGTCCATTGTACTCGCCACAGTCATGCGAGTATGCTCGTGCAGATGGGGTTCAGTCCCGTTGAGATTGCAAAGCGGTTAGGGCATGGGAAAGTTACAACTACGATTGAAACATACTGTCATCAGTCTATGGATGCACAGATAAAAATTGCGGACAGGCTTGGAAAAGTGGAGAGAGGTGAGGAAAGTGGCGTGTAAGAGAGAGGACAGGTTCCGGCGTAATACTATCGCTTTTTGGCTGAGTGATGAAGAAAAAGTTAAGGTAGAGGCGAGGATCATACTGTCAGGGCTGCCCAAAGGTGATTATTACCGGAAAGCCGTATTAGGACAGGAAGTGTCAGTAACTGCTGGGAATTATATGTCTAACAGAGTTGCAAAGGTTTTAGGGCAGATATTGGAGCATCTGAAAAGTGAAAATACAGAAGATGAAAAATTACTGTTTGAACTGATAAAGCAGTTGTTAGAGGTCAGTCAAAATGGAAATGCCCCTGCTGATAACAGGGACATTACAGAAACAGATTAAGCTGTTGACGCAACTTAATCTACTGTAAAAAGGACGAGCCTCTCTACATATATTTTGCAGATTTATTATAGCAGAGGCTTTTCCGAATGAAAAGGAGGATAAGCAGTAAAATTGAATATTTTTTCAGAAGTAAAGGAATATTTGACTGCAAGGCAGGCGGCAGAATACTATGGTCTGAAAGTCAGGAAAAATGGGACTGCCTGCTGCCCGTTCCATGATGATAAGCACCCAAGCATGAAAATTGATAAAAATTATCATTGCTTTGCCTGTGGTGTTGGCGGAGATGCGATTGATTATGTTTCCCGTATGTTTGGGCTGTCACAGTATGATGCGGCACTAAAGTTGATAGAGGATTTTGTACTGCCTATTGATACAAAAGGAAATAAAGATTTAAGCGTACAGGAAAAAGAACGTATCCGCAAGGAAAAGACAGAGCGTGAAAGAATAGCGCATATTAAAGAGCGTTTTGAAAAATGGTGCAGTCAAACGATTGATATACTGAGAAATTGTATCTTGGAGATTGATGATGTAAATCATTTTCTCATTGGAAAACCGCCTGACATTATTTTTTCGGAAGATTATTCACAAATGCTCCATGCAGAGCCGCTTATCAATTACTGGCTGGATATTTTGTGTATGGGAGATGTTTCAGAAAGGCAGGAGCTGTTTTTAAAAGATAGGAAGAAGGTGGAGGAAATTGCAGGAAAAGTCTGTGCAGGCAGAAAACGAATTATGGAATGCAGTCGGGGAAGTGCTTGATGCGGAGATGAGTACAGTGGAAGATGTGCTGGAATTGCTTGTGAGAACGCAGAAAGGGAATGTGAAATCTTCCATCGAGAACTGCATGACTATTTTATACAGAGATCCGGTGCTGAAAGATGCCATATGTAAAAATGAGCTGACTAATAAAACTGATATTGTAAAACAGTTATTGTGGAAACGGAATGGGGGAAGTATTACGGATGTGGATATGTACCAGATTCAACGTTACATAGAAACAAATTATAGCATTTCCAATGATAAAGCCATCAATAAGGCTGTCAGTATTATAGCCAGTGAGAGAAGTTATCACCCTATAAGAGAATTTCTTGAACATCTGCAATGGGATGGAAAAAACAGGATTGCAAGTCTGCTTCCACGTTTCCTTGGCGCAGATGATAATGAATATACGAGGGAAATCATGCGGCTTTTGATGCTGGCGGCAGTCCGCCGGATTTACGAGCCGGGCTGTAAGTTTGAGACTATGGTCTGTCTTGTGGGTGGTCAGGGTGCGGGAAAGTCCACATTCTTCCGTTTCCTTGCTGTCAATGATGAGTGGTTTACGGACGATTTAAAGCGCATGGATGATGAAAATGTTTACAGTAAAATGCAGGGGCATTGGATTATTGAGATGTCAGAGATGCTTGCCACTGTCAATGCAAAAAGCATTGAGGATATTAAGTCATTTTTAAGCAGGCAGAAAGAAACATACCGTATTCCCTATCAGACTTATGCAGAGGACAGACCAAGACAGTGTATCTTTGTCGGAACATCAAACAATCTTGATTTTCTTCCGCTGGACAGGACGGGCAACAGACGGTTTGCGCCTGTTCTGGTACATCAGGAGCGTGTGGAAAAACATATCCTTGAGGATGAAAAAGAATCGAGGGAGTATATCGTGCAGGCATGGGCGGAGGCTATGGTTATCTACAAAAACTGTTCACATGAACTGAAGCTGTCAAAGGAAATGGAAGAATATCTGAAAGAGATGCAGAAACAGTTTATGCCGGAAGATACAAAGGTCGGTGTTATTCAGGCATGGCTGGATGACTGCTCGGAGGAATATGTGTGTAGCGAGATGATTTACAGGGAGGCGTTGCGGCATGAATATGAAGAACCGAAACAATGGGAGATTAAGGAAATCAACAGTATTATGAACACTTGTATTGAAGGGTGGGAGAAAATTAGTTCTCACAGGTTTGGCAGGTATGGATCGCAGCGTGGCTGGAAGCGTGAAACGGATACGCAGGGATTTTCACTGCTGCCGGATAATGTGCAGATACCTTTTAAAGAGTAAATGGAAGTATGTTTCCAACTCTTTTTTATCCGGTTTACAGAGTGCGTTTACATTTTTGTAAACGGTGAGTTTACAGCAGAATATAGGAAAAGCAAGGCTTTCCGTTGTTTGTAAACGATGTAAACAGAAAAAACTGAAAACGCAATAATAAGATTAACAGCAATATGGAGGGAATTTATTATGCAGAAATATAACAACAATACAAAAATAATCATTGGCTTGGATCACGGTTACGGCAACATGAAAACAACGCACAGAGTATTTAAGACGGGCGTGGAATGTTTTGAGGAAGAGCCAATCGTCAGCTTGAATTACGTGAAATACAAGGATAAGTATTACGTGATCGGAGAAAACCACTTAATCTATCAGGGCAATAAGACGGATTCGCAGGACTTCTTTATCCTTACTCTGGCAGGGTTAGCGGAAGAACTGAAATTTCGAGGGCTGCATGAGGCGAAAGTAATCTTGGCGGTTGGACTTCCCCTTGCATGGGCAAAAAGTCAGGCGGCGGATTTTAAGAAATATCTGATGCAGGAGCAGGAATTGTTTTTCTCATTCCGCAAAGAAAGCTACAGAGTACATTTGTGTGGTGTAGAAGTGTTTCCACAGGGATTTGCAGCGGTATGTAATGCCGGAGCTATGAAAGGCTTCAACATGATAGCTGATATTGGAAATGGCACTATGAACGTGATGCAGATCATTGATGGTAGACCATTGGAGAAAAGCCTTGTGACGGATAAATTCGGCGTGTCAATCTGCATGAAAGAGATACAAAAAGAACTGTCCAAATCAGCGGGAGAAAATATACCGGAGGTTATGATTGAGCCGA
>CANREH010000125.1 GCA_947629585.1 uncultured Lachnospiraceae bacterium
AGGAAACCTGCCTACGACTATACGGATTGCGCCAATTGCATGGCCTGTATCCAGGCGTGTCCGACAAAAGCGATCCAGTTTGCAACGGTGAAGGAGCCGAATCCGAACGCACGTTACCGAAATCCCCATATCGCATTGGATGAAATTATCGTTGCTAACGGTCAGAACTGAAGGCAGAACAAATCGGAAACAAACCGCGTGAGCGATATGCGTTTGGTCAAAGCCTAAAATAATTCATTATAAGGAGGTGTGATCATGGAAAAATCATCTTATACGATTCGGATAGAATTTGATGAGGCAGTCAGTCAGGCGAACAATTTAGAAAAAATAGCCAAAGATTTAAACAAAGCAGCTAATCTCGTATTGGAAAATGCGTTATCCGGCATCAAAAGCTCCTGGAACAGTGACAGCTCCTTTGAGTATTTAAAAAAAGGAAGGAAAGTGCAGGAAGAACTTAGAGAACGGGCAAAGGATTTAACTAAAATTGCAAGTGATGTCCGCACAGTTGCAAGGAATACATATGATGCTGAGAAAAGGGCGGCTCAGATTGCAATGACAAGAAATAACTAAGGAGAAAGGGGTGTTTTGATGGCAGAGATTTTTGTCAGTACAGGAGAAATCAGGACACAGGGAGAGCAATTGCAGGGAGTTATTGAATGTCTTGTGAAAGCGGAGTCAGAACTGTGTGATGTAGACAGAAAGATTTCAGAGCATTTATTGTCAGAGTCTTATTTTGAAATTAGAAAAAGGATTTCAAGCTTATCAGCTCAGATAGAAAAAAATAAAGGGAATATTCAAACCTTGAAATCCGTTCTTGACAGCAGCAGGGAATTGTATCAGAGGACAGAAAATGAAGCGGAAGCATTTTTTGAAAATAAGTTGGGAGAGGTAGATCGTGGAGTAATTCTTGGTATAGGCCTAAGTGTTTTTGGAACAGAGTTTTCCGGTAAAATTCTGGATGCTTCTGTGAAGAATAGCGGGAAAATTGAAAAAGATATGGAAGGAGGAAATATAAAATTTGAATATCAAACAAGAAATGACATTACGGGGTTAAGTATAGATGGAAAAAGCAAATTTGGAATGTATGAAGGCGAGACTCAAATTGATATGTTAACTGGCTCTGTGAAAGGAGAAGTTTATGCTTCTTTATTTGATGAGGGAAAATTTTCTCCCGGAATAGGAGTTGCAGGAAGCATAGGAGGAAGTTTGTTTTCCGTCAAACATGAAAGCAGGGTGGGAAATGAGGATGTCAATGCTTATGTAAAAGGAGAAGGAAAGGTATTGGCAGCGGAAGTGAGCGGCGAGGTAGGGGCCGGAAAAATAAAGGGAAAAGACGGTGATTATGTATTCGGAGTTTCTGCAAAAGGCGAAGCAGGGGCATATCTTGCAAAAGGTGAGGTCAAAGGAGGGTTTGAGCTTTTTGGAATTAAAATAGAAGCCTCTGCAAAAGGCTCTATCGGTCTTGGGGTGGAAGGTTCGGCAGGGATAACGTCAGACGGTGCAGAACTTGGGATTGGTGCCGCCATTTTGGGAGGTGGAAGTGTTGAAGTAAATGTTGACTGGAGCGGGCTTAAGGAAAATCTTAAGAAAAAATTCAGTAATTGGTTTTAAGCTTATGTGGTAGAATGAAATTTGTAACAAAAATATTTAACAAGGAGGACAAGAAATGTTAAAGGAGTTTTTGCCAATTGGTTCCGTAGTACTTTTAAAAGGCGCAAAAAAAAGGCTTATGATTTGTGGAAGGATTCAAATAGAAACCTCTACGCAGAAAGTATATGACTATTCCGGCTGTCTGTATCCGGAAGGTATCATCAATGTCCATGAGATGTATTTATTTCAACAGGAGGATATTGAAAGGGTTTATTTTATTGGGCTTCAGGACGAGGAAGAATTTGCTTTCCGGAATTATATGGCAGGGCAGATAGAGAAAAAGGCAGCGGAACAGGAAAACAGGGAAAATTAAAAAATCTGGATTGTATACTGTAATCTCAGGAAAGAAAGGGGGACAGGGTGTGAGAGAACAGTATTCATATAATTAAAAAACAGGAGGGAATACTATGGCAAATTCAATTCAGGTAACAACGAGTCAGCTTACAGAAAAAGCAAATGAGTTAAAAAGCTTAAATACAAAATTCAAAACTCAGGTAGCGGAGCTTACGGCACAGGAAAAAACATTAAATTCTGACTGGGATGGGGAAGCGAATGACGCATTTCATAAAGAATTTGAAAAAGATATTACGCAGATGAACAATTTTTACAATGCAATTGAGAAATATGTCCAGAGCTTAAATGAAATTATAAAGAATTATGAAATTGCGGAAAGCAAAAATTTAAGCACGGCAACTAACAGAACATGTTAAAAGAAAGAGAGGGCATAGTTATGACAGGAACACTTAAAGTAAATCCGGCAAAATTGAAGAGCACGGCAACTTCGTTTAATTCAACGGGGAACCAGATAAAAACGATCATGAATCAGATGATGACATTGGTAAATTCATTAAATGGAACGGTATGGAGTGGGGATGCTGCTACGGCTTATAAGAAAAAGTTTTCTGAGCTGCAGGATGATATCAGCAAGATGCTTTCCATGATTAATGAGCATGTAACGGATTTGAACGCGATGGCAGATGAATATATTCTGAAAGAAACTCAGAATGCCAGCATAGGAAATGCATTATCAAAAGATCCTATTTAAAAACTATGAATTTTATGGGCGCTTAAAAAATATCTGTGTTGATAGGAAGTCATCAGGGTTTTGGCGGAATGGGAAGCTCATAGCAATCTCCTGCACGATACGGCATAGGATATGATATCGCTGCAGGAGATTGTGATAGCCATGACATGCTTTATCCTGATAAGTATGATTTAGGAAGGTTATAGCAATATGGATCAGAAAAACAGCAGTATAATGGATGATTCTGTGCAGGAGAAGGCAAAAAGAAGCGTAAAGGCGAGAGATATGGCATTTCTTAGCCAGTATATTACCTGCCTGCGCAGCCATCCGAAACTCACATATCTTTTCCTTGAGCTTACAGATTCCTGCAATCTTGCCTGTTTCCACTGTGGCAGCAACTGTCTGCAGACACATAATAATTATATGGATACAGATCTCCTTTTCCGGACATTGGATACCGTAGCTGAAGATTTTGAACCGGCATCTGTTATGATATGTCTTACTGGCGGTGAACCAATGCTCCATAAAGATTTTTATGATATTGTAAAACATATTACAAAACTTGGATTCCCGTGGGGAATAACGACAAATGGGACTCTGATAAAGGAAAAAGCTGCTGTGTTATTGAAAAAATATGGGCTGCAGTCTGTCACAATTAGCATAGATGGTCTGGAAGCGTCACATGATTGGCTGCGCGGCACGCCGGGATGTTTTTGCAAAACCATAGAAGCTATTCAGGCATTTCATGCAGTTAATATTCCGGTTCAGGTAACAACAGTCATACATAAAAAGAATTTTGATGAGCTTGACAGTCTGTATCAGCTTATGTGCGATTTAGGCATTTCTTCCTGGCGTGTGATTAATATAGAACCGATTGGACGGGCTTTGCAAAATTCAGATTTACTGTTATCACGTGAAGAGCTTCTGAAATTATATGACTTTATACGTGAAAAAAGGTTTTTCAAAAAGACTCCTATGGATGTTCATTACGGGTGTTCCCATTATCTGTCCTTTGAATATGAGCATGAATTAAGAGATAATTATTTCATTTGTGGTTCCGGAATTTATGTGGGAAGCATTCTCTGCAATGGAGATATTTATTCATGCCTGGATATTGAAAGACGTCCGGAGCTGGTTCAGGGAAATGTCGCAAAGGAACGGTTTTCCAAAGTATGGTATGAAAGATTTAAGGAGTTTCGTGAGAATCGCGCGGAAATCTCAGAGTATTGCAGTAAATGTGAAGAAAAAGAATTTTGCGGTGGTGATTCTATGCATACATGGAATTTTGATAAAAAGAGTCCGGGATTTTGTATTTTAAGAAGGGAGAATATTTATGAATAATCCAGTTGGAAGATGCCTGCGGTGTTGGAAGCAAATCTGTTATGAGGAAAAGTTTTGTAAATTTTGCGGACAGAAAAATGACTCCTGGGTAGTTCCTGGCAAGGGACAATGCGGGAATTGCCATGCGTATCTGCAGCCTGATGATAAATACTGCAGGATATGTGGGACAAAAGCAGGTGTCGGAGCGTATGAGCCATATCAGGATCTGATGATGACAATATATGGTCCTAAGCCGGAGAAAAGGAAACATAAATGTAAGGAATGCGG
The DNA here is from genome assembly GCA_947629585.1 of uncultured Lachnospiraceae bacterium. Taxonomy (GTDB): domain Bacteria; phylum Bacillota; class Clostridia; order Lachnospirales; family Lachnospiraceae; genus MGBC100174. The sequence continues at coordinate 4,283 of CANREH010000125.1, forward strand.
TTATAGCTGGGAAACATGCGCGATGATTGATAAAGAAAAATTCTGTCCAAAATGTGGAGGAATTGCTCCTTGTACAGAGAAAATTTGGGATAAAATAAAAGATTTGATAGAGTAAAATTTGATTCGGATTAAAGCAATGGGAAAAACACTGAAAAAGGCGGAGAGATATGAGAGATAAGCAGTGTGTTTTAAAAAAAATAATAGAGTTGGGTTTTATTTGCATGATTCTTTCTGTTGCAGGAACAGTATCAGTATATGCAGAAGAAGATTTAATCAGCGAAACAAAACAGGGAATTGTGGAAGTATATTCCGGTTTTTATTCAGAGGATGGCGTTTTTTATCCAATGAAACATGCCAGCGGCTTTCTTATCAGCAATGGGGACAGCCGGGCGTATATTGCGACGGTATACAGTGCGCTAAAGAATACGGAGAAACAAAAGAAATCTTATTGTAAAAAGCATGATATTTCCTATGAAAATAATATGCTTAGCAATTCTATACAAATAGTAATTAAAGGAGATGTCATGGTGGAAGCTTCTGTCATGACGGAGAGTGAGAAAGAAAATTACAGCATTTTACAGGTAAGCAGCAGTATTGCGGAGAAAACGCCTGTAACATTTGCTTCCAATAAAACATTAATGATTGGGGATACTGTCTATGCGCTTGGGTTTGCGGAGGATGCGGGAGAAGATGATGATCTCATGAACCGGCATACAGAATTTTCTGCTATGGATGTTAAAGTGGAAGTGGGGGCTGTTCAGGATACAGGAGCAAATAAGGAAGGAGTTTTGTATATACAGCACTCTGCCCTGCTGAATAAAGGAAATACAGGCGGTGTCCTTTTAAATGAAGATGGATATGTAGTTGGTCTTAACAGCATTATGTTCAATGAAGATAGCGCAGGGGTGTACTATTCTCTGCCAATTGATAATATCAGGCAGATTCTGGATAATTTTCAAATTTCTTATCAAAGCATTGATAAAATGGATGTTTTACAAAAATATACGAAATTGTTAGAAGAGAGTAAGCAGATGCTGGAAGATCAACGTTATAAGGAGAGCTCCAAAGAAAATTTGAGAGAAGTCATCAGTAAGGCTGAAAATATTAATTTGGACGAAAATACTGATCAGGAAGAACTGAATGCCATTTCTGAACAGCTGATTAAGGAACGGTCTTTACTAAAGCTGAAAATGAAAACCACAAGAAAGATTGTAATTGCATTAGGAATTGTTATTATTTTTCTGGGTGTCTGGATGATAAAGCTGATTGCCTGGAAACTCAATCGGAAGCGTAAAAATCAGAAACGGCGGCAGGAAACAGAAGTTTTTTCCGAACAGGAATTAGATAAGAAAAGGGAAGAAGAAAGAAAAGAAAAAGAGAATAGGGAAGAAAGAGATTTTTATGCTGGAGATGAAGGAGGAAATGGCGACACTATTATTATGGGCAGGGGCGTGCGTGAGCAAAATAATCATTTTTACCAAAGAGAGAAAAAAGCAGCAATAAAAAATATCAAAACCGGAAAAATTCTCCCTTTGGATAAGCCGGAAATATACATAGGAAGAAAAGAGGATGTTAATGATTTTATTGTCAGAAATAACAACAGCGTAGGAAGAAGACATGCCTGCATTAAATGGGAACAGGGGAGTTATTATCTTTATGATCTGCAGTCTTCTAATGGCACTTATATTAATGGGAGAAATATTGGCAAAGGAGGCAGGGGCAGGTTAAAGAATAAAGATAAATTTACTTTAGCAGATGAAGACTTTATTTTTTGTGAAATTTGGGAAGAGGATCGATAAATTTATGGAGTAGAGTATGGAAAATGTTCAGAGGTACAAAGAATATGAGCCTTTTTTTGGCTCCTGGTATTTTGAAGATCGTCCGCAGGAGATAGGTTCCGGAAGCTTTGGAAGTGTGTTCCGGATTGTCCGGCATGACAGTAATGTGCCTCCCTGCGCATTAAAAATTATTACTATACCGGGAAAGGAAGCAGAGATTGATAACCTGCGTTTTCAGAACAAGAACATGAGCGATGAGGCTATCAGGCGGCATTATTGGCAGAAAAAGGAAGAGATCAAAAAAGAATATGAGCTGATGTCAGCTCTGAAAGGCTGTGATAATATCGTTAGCTGCGAAGATTTTAAAGCCTTTCAGCAAAAAGATGGATTAGGCTATGATATCATGATCCGTATGGAACTGTTGCTGCCGCTGACGAATTATCGTTTAAAGGCAGATCGGGATATTGATGAAGGCGGCATTGTAAAGCTGGGAATTGATATCTGCAGGGCGCTGGAAATCTGTGAAAAGGAGCATATTATCCACAGGGATATCAAGCCGGAAAATATTTTTATTTCCAAACAGGGTAATTTTAAGCTGGGAGATTTTGGTATTGCAAGGACGATGGAACAGTCCAATATGCAGATGACAATTGCCGGAACGAAAAATTATATGGCTCCGGAAGTTTTTAAAGGGGATCGATATGATCAAACTGCCGATATCTATTCGCTGGGCATTGTGCTGTACCAGATGCTGAATGATAACCGTCTTCCGTTTCTTACACCGGATGCCATGCAGAGCGCGGATGCAAGAGAAACGGCGTTCCGCCGCCAGCTTTCCGGAGATACTATGGAAAAACCGGCGCATGGAAGCGATGAATTGGCTGAGGTTATTCTGAAAGCGTGCCGTTATGAAAAAAGCGAGCGCTATCAGAAACCGAAAGATATGCGCAAGAGTTTAGAAAAGTTTCCTGTTTCTGAGATAGATATAGCAGGAATTGATATTTTTGAAACGAAAGATGTTAAAACAGTTGTTTTGCCGGTTGAACCAGAAAAGAACAAAAAACTTCCATTAATTTTAGGAGCCTCTGTAGTAGGGCTGGCAGTTATAGCAGGAACTGCAGTCATTGTAAAACAGAATCAACAGCAGGAAATTTCTGTGGAAAGCACAGAGCGGGATCAGATGAATCAGGGAACAGAAGGTTCTAAGGAAAATGAAGATGTTTCAGAAGAGAAATTTGCAAGCTCCGGCGCTGTTTCCACAGAAGAAAAGAATATGTTATCAGAGGAAGAACGGATTTTAGAAGAAAGAAAAAAAACAACTCAATTAAAAGGAAAGTCTCTGGAAAAATTTTCTGATTTAGCCGATTATGAAAATCTGGAAAAACTGGATTTATCAGAAATGGAAATCAAGGATATTTCTGCTGTGGAAAATTTAAAAAAACTAAAAGAATTGAATATCAGCTATACTAATGTTGAAGATATCAGTGTATTAAAAAAATGTAAAGAATTAATTTCTTTGAACCTAAGCTATAACAATGAGAATATGACAGGGAAAAAAATTATGGAAACACTGTCTGCAATGACACAGCTTCAGGAATTGGAGCTTACCGGAGATATGGTTGCAGGAAACTATGAGGACAAGCTGGCAGCGAATACGTCATTGGAAGTGCTTTGTGTTGGAGCAACCGGGATTTCCAAAGGCAATTTTTTGAAAAAATTAAAAAAATTGAAAATTCTTGATATCCATTCCAATCTGATGTTAGAGGATTTAAAGAATATCGTGCAGTTGGAAAAACTGGAAGAATTAAATATTTCCGTAACAGGGATTACTGATCTGAAAGGAATTGAAAAAATGAAGACGCTGAAAGTGTTGGATATTTCCATGACGGATATTTCGGATATTTCCATGCTGAAATCTTTAAAAGGGCTGGAGAGTGTCACCTTATCGGAAAGCCCGGATATAAAACAGCAAATAAAAGTATTGAAAAAAACATTGAAGGACTGCAAATTTAAGCTGGTATGACAAAGGAGGTATTTTAGTGCGCATAGAATCGGCAGTGATTTCCCATGAAGGGAAAATACGCACTAATAATGAAGATAATTATTTTTTGAACGGGCAGTTCAGAGAAGATTGTTCTGAAAATAGGCGGAAAGAAAGACAGAAAAATACGGCGGAAAGATGTATATTTTCTGTTTGTGACGGTATGGGTGGTATAGATAATGGAGAAGTTGCTTCCAAATGTTCCGTAAAGGCAATGAAAATATTTCAGAAAAAAAACTGGTCTGAGCAGACGTTGGAGGAATTTTTGGAAATGGCTAAAAAGGATATGGAGAAACAGCTTTCCGGTAAAGGAGAAGAGTCAGGAACAACGGTGACGGTATTGATATTAGAAGGTTCTGTTGCTTATGCTGTTAACCTGGGGGACAGCCGCATTTACTTATATCGGGAAAAAGAGCTGTTACAGCTTTCCAAAGATCATACCCAGGCGCAGTTAATGGTGGATTACGGCATATTGCAGGAAAAAGAGGCGCGCAGCCACAAAGGGGGACATGCCCTGACACGTTATTTGGGAGCAGACAATGAAGTTTCTGCAGAAGACTTTTATTGCCATGAACCATTGAGAATAGAAAAACAGGATATTTTTCTGCTTTGTTCTGACGGACTTACCGATATGCTTGCAGATAATGAGATAAAAAAATGTCTGGAAGAAAATCAGGATGCGGGGGCAGATCAAATAGCGGAAATTTTATGCAGCCTTGCGTTGTCATCAGGTGGAAAAGATAATGTTACCTGTTTGATTGTGAAGATAAAAGAAGCCGGTGCAAAAAAGGCGTTGTGGGAGAGAGCTGCAAGCTTTTTTAAGATTGGCAATGAAACATAGAAAAGAGGTTTGTTATGAAAGAAAAAAGAAAACAATTTTATGCTGTCATAGTTATGGTGGTTTTATCTGTTATGCAAATATTTCCAGCAGGGGACAGCTTTTTTACAGATTATCTTCAAAAGCTGAAGCTGGTTCAGGCAGAAACTCTGCCGAAACCAGTATGCAGTTATAGTTTTAATCAGTCTGTCGGCACGGCAACCCCTGTTACAAGGCAGGGAGATACACAGGAAGGAAGCAATACAGGTACTATTCCGGCGGAAAATGAAGCAGCGAATGTTTCTTATTCTGAGGGGATTAGCGGAAACGGGATTTATCTGGACGGAAGCTATGGATTGAAGCTTTATCCACAGATTACGGGGAATGATTATTCTGTTTGTTTCTGGGTAAAACCGGAAAAGACGGGGATTTTTACGCCATTTCTTTGTGCGGGAGATCGTTTTTTAACAGAGGAAGAAACAAGTTTGGAACTGACGGGAGATGACAGCGATTCTCCAATTGTCATTTCTGCTTCACCAAAGGGAGGCTATTTTGCAGGGAAAGGGATGAGCATTAAAGAAAATGCCTGGAATCAGGTCTGTATGGCGGTAAATGGTAAAAGTGTGCAGCTTTATGTAGATGGAGAGCTTCAGTCGGAAGGTCAGATATTGGAAAATATGCTTTCAGAAAAGACAGAATGGTATCTTGGGATTGACTGTTACAACACTGTCTTTACCGGAATTTTTGATAATGTGGAATTTTACGACAGCTGTCTTTCCGAAGAGGCTGTTTCAGAGCTTTATTATCAGGAAAAGGATTCTTCTGCTGCAGAAACAGTGACAGGAATTTCCCTGAATAAGACCAGCGTTGTTTTAAGCGGGTATGGGGCTGTGGAGCCTTTGTATGCTGAGCTTTCAC
>CANREH010000126.1 GCA_947629585.1 uncultured Lachnospiraceae bacterium
AGCACAAACGGCAGCCGCATACCGGAGGGAAGCAGAAGAAATGACGTGATCAATGGGTATCTGAACACGCTGCCTGCGTCGCAGCGTTCCTCTGCCGCATGGACATTAAACAGAATGGCAGGGGACTATGGGAGCAGGATGGAAGCTCTGGTAAAGAAGAACAATCCAGACTGGAAGCCGGGAGCCGCTTTTGACACAAGCGTTTTAGATCAGCTTGACGGAACGCTTGGCGGGGTGGATTTTAAGGCTTGACAGCAGGAAAACAAGACGGATTTTAAATGATAAACTTAGGGAGGAATGATACTATGTCCATGACAATCAACAGCGTTTACAATGCTTATGCCGACAGCAGCGTTAAAGCGGCAGAGAAAAAGCAAACAGCAGAAAGCACACAGAACAGGCAGACACAACAGGCGGATGCCCCGCAGCTATCCTCAAAGGCGCAGGCGTATCTTGACAAGCTGAACGGGTCCTATGACAACATGGAGTTCCTTGTCTACAATTCCAACGAAGATGCAAAGGAGGTCCTCTCCCACAGCACAAAGGAAGTCTCCGTTATGCTGTCCCGTGAGGAAATAGAGAAAATGGCGTCCGATGAAAAGTATGCCGCTGAAAAAATGAAAGGCGTACAAGGCGCACTCCGTATGTCGGAGCAGATCAACCGTGAATTTGGCTATACGTCCGCTTTTGGAAAGAACAGCGAAAATGCCGACACACGGATCAGCAGGATTGCGATTTCTTTCAACGATGACGGCTCTACTAATATCTTTGCGGAGCTTGAAAAGTCAAGCCGGAAGCAGCGGGAACAGATCGAAGAAGCAAGGGCAGAAAAACGGGCGCAGAAAAAGGCGGAGGATAAGCAGGCACAGAAAAAACAGCAGGAAAAGCGCCTGGAAGAAAAAGCGGCAGACCGTTATTCCCGGACGAATGCCGACATAAAGCGCACGGTTGTGGAAGCGGGAAGCGTGGACGAACTGATGAAGAAAATCGCGGCGGTGGACTGGAACGAAATACGGGCAGAGGGCAGCACAGAAAGCGGCGGCAGGTGTGATTTCAGTATTTGAAACAGGCAGCAGGGAAAAAGTGATGAAAAATGATGAATAGTCCTTGACAAGCTGCAACAGGGAAGCAAGCCAGGGATATACTGGAAATAAGGACGTTTCATTGAGATACCTTCCCGACGAATAAAGTGCCTGTCGGATTCCCTTTTATGGCCTCATAAAGGGAATCCGGTTTTTTCCCATTTGTGACTATGACATCGATACCATTGGATGCAGCCAGCCCAGCCGCCTGCTTCATCCGCATACTTGTCGGTTTTGTACTTCAAATCCCATATTCTGAATATCGGACAGAGTGCGGGCAAGTCTGTCAAGTGTCCGCAAATCACTTTTCCCAATTTCGTTTGTAAGAGTGGAGGTTCCCACTTTTATAACGATTCTGTTTTGATATAATCCCATATTACACCTCAATTATGTCAGGGCTAATCCGCATCGGAACCTTTTCCAGCGTGGCAACGCATTGGCTGCCCAATATTATCAAGGTATTTCAGCAGGACTATCCGAATATTGACTATGAATTGCTGCTCGGAGACTACACGGAAATTGAGGAATGGATTTTAGAAGGACGGGTAGACTGCGGCTTTCTTCGCCTTACCACCTGGGACGATTACGCTGTTATGTCAATGGTTGAGAGCGGACTTGGCATCAGTATCCTGCCGCAGCTCATTTTGAAACGGATTCCTTATAAAATAATAGCAAAAGAATTGGATGTCCCCGCTTATCGCAATATAGGACTTGCTCTCAGAAATAAAAAAACTGCTTCCCTTGCAGTAAAACGGTTTCTTGACTATTTACAATACCGTTAAGTTTTTTCATTTAAAAAAATAATAGAATTATGTGTTCTGTTGTAGTAAAATAGTGATGTTAAATGTAACAGGCATTACACGAAAGGAAATGGATATGTCCGAACAACCTAATTACCGCAAGACACTTTGGGCCTGCTATCTTGGCTTTATCACGCAGGCTATTTCCGCTAACTTTGCACCGCTCTTGTTTCTGACATTTAAAAATATTTATGGGATTCCTCTGGAAAAGATTGCGCTGATTCCGACAGTATTTTACCTGACACAGTTATTGATAGATTTTGCTGCCACAAAATTTGTAGACAGGATTGGTTACCGGATCTGCGTGGTGGTTTCTCAGGTGGTATCCGCAGCAGGGCTCATGATGCTGGCAGTCCTTCCGGAACTGTTCCCCAGCCCCTTTGCGGGCATTCTGACTGCAGTGGTATTCTATGCTATGGGCAGCGGCCTGGTTGAGGTTTTGGTAAGCCCTATCGTTGAAGCGTGTCATTTTGAAAACAAGGACGGCATGATGAGCCTGCTGCACTCGTTTTACTGTTGGGGCGCTGTGGGAGTCATCTTTGGTTCCACATTGTTCTTTACGGTATTTAATGTGGCTGACTGGCAGATACTTGCGTTGCTCTGGGCGTTGGTGCCATTGTATAACACGTTCAATTTTATCGCCTGCCCAATAGAGCGGCTGGTGGAAGACGGCAAGGGTATGCGCATTGGCAGTCTGCTTCGGCTGCCGCTGTTTTGGCTGCTGGTGCTGCTTATGATATGCTCCGGCGCATCGGAAGCATCTATGGCACAGTGGGCGTCCGCATTCACCGAGTCGGCGACGGGCGTCTCAAAAACGGTCGGCGACCTTGCCGGGCCTTGTTTATTTGCGGTGCTTATGGGAATATCCCGTGTGTTCTATGGCAGGATGAGTGAGAAGCTTGATTTGACAAAAACCATGCTGGTGTGCGGCGCATTGTGCATAAGCTGTTATCTGCTGGCTTCCTTGTCCTCTTCGCCGATCATGGGGCTGGCAGGCTGCGCACTGTGCGGCATTTCAGTGGGCATCATGTGGCCGGGTACGATCAGTATCTCTGCACAGAAATGTCCGACGGGAGGCACGGCCATGTTTGCATTTCTGGCTTTGGCCGGGGATCTGGGAGCTACCGTGGGGCCGTCAATGGTAGGACATTTTTCCGGCATGGCTGGCGGCAATCTTAAAATCGGCCTGCTCTCTGCCGCTATATTCCCGGCAGTGTTAATTTTTGTATTATTTATTTTGGAACGAATGGTAAAAAAGCAGAGAGGGTCCAATTAATAGGCAGCATTGGAATGGAGAGGAGGTTAAGTATGCCTGCAATGAACAGGTTAGGGCGGACATTTGATTAGATTGCTTTGGATGCAGCTTGACCGCAGCAGAGTACGGCAGGGCTGTACACAAAAGAGAGAAATTAAAAAGGAGATGTTGGAAATGAAGATGAAAAAACTGCCGGAAGCGGAATTTGAGGTTATGAAAACGATTTGGACGATGGAACCTCCGGTTACGACAAGACAGCTAATGGATCAACTGGGAAATGCAAAGGGCTGGAAAATGCCTGCGTTAATTACCCTTTTGAACCGGATGATCGAGAGAGGTTTTTTACGCACGGAAAAAAACGGAAAAGAACGGCTGTATTTTCCGCTTGTAGAAAAAGAAGAATATTTAAAGCTGGAAACGGGAGATTTTATGAGGAAATATCATGGAAATTCCCTGACAAGCTTTGCCGCCGCGCTTTGTGATAATGAAGAAATCAGCGATAAAGAATTAAAAGAACTTTTAAAATGGGCAAGGAAACGGGTAAAAAAATGAACGGAGATATTTTATGAGAAGTTTTATCAGTATTCTTTTGTCAGGAAGCATTGCTATGACAGGAATTTCCCTGATTTTTCTTATCCTGTCGCCATTTCTTGAAAAGCGGTACTGCGCAAAGGCAAGGTATTATATGTGGCTGATTATTATGGCGGGATTTTTACTGTTTTTCCTGCCGGGGAAACAGCCGTTTTTTCAGGGAATTTCCCTTCCGGCGGAAACAAAAATTGATATTTCTTTACTGGGACAACAAAAAGGAAAAAAGATAGAAAATATGCAGCGGACGGAAAAAGCAGGGAAGGGCATCCAGGAAAATAAAGGCAGGGGAAAAAGAGATGTGGTGTATCCTTTGCTGTCTGCTTTGTGGCTTGGCGGATTTTTTGGGGTTCTCTGTTATGAGACAGGAAAGCACCTTCATTTCCTGAAATTATTAAAACACTGGGGACAGCCTTTTGATGGCATGGAAATTGAGAAAGGAAAAATTCCGGTAAAATTATGCGGTTTTTTAACGGAGCCAATGCTTACGGGATTATTTCATCCCATGATTTTACTGCCAAAGCGGGAATATGAAAAAAGAGAGCTATTATTTATTTTAAAACATGAAATGGTGCATTACCGCCGGAAAGATTTGTGGTATAAGCTGGTTCTGCTGATGGTGAGGGCAGTTCATTGGTTTAATCCGTTCCTGGCGCTGGTAGTAAAGCGGATTGATCAGGAGTGTGAAATTTCCTGTGATGAAGAGGTGTTAAAGGGAGCGGGTGAAACAGAACGGCTTTGCTATGCGGAAATGCTGATAAAAATGGCGGCTGGAAAAAAGGGCGTAAAAAGCGCATTTCCTGCTTTCTTTTATGGAAAAGGGAAATATAAAATAAAAAAGAGAATTTATGCTGTGATGGAGACGGAAAAAAGAAGGGCGGGCTTTATCATTCTTATCCTGGCTCTGGCAGGGACAATGGCAGCGGGAGCTTTTAGGGTGATATCGGCAGAAGAAGAGACGGACAGCCTGCGGATGGAAGAAAAACAGGATATCGAATCAGAACTTTTACCAGTGTCTTATCATTTTGAAAAAGTGCTTAAGGAGTTGAAAGAGGAGAAAGGGCGCTTTGGCAGCGGAATCAACAGCCATACCGTTGTTTATACAAAGAAAGACAAACATGGGGTGGAACATAATATTGGAATCACGATCAAAATGGAGGAAGTGATCCCGCCTGATTATGGCATTTTGGACGATAATGGCAGCCAGGCAGTCCATATAGGAAGCAGCCGGAGCTATAACATTGCGGATTTTCAAGAAGAACTAAAACGGATTCTGGATGAAAAGATAGAGAAGCTGATGCAGGAAGATATTACAGACAGGAAAGAGTTATTAAACCAGTGGAAGGAGCTGGAATTTAAGGCAGCACAGGAAATAGAAGAATGGTATTATACAAATGAATCCGTTGCTATTTACAGCAGCAGAATTGTTAATCTAACATTTGATAATCTGTACTTTGATTAAGAAGTAAGAGCTGATTTTATTTATTTTTTATTTTTTGCCGCCGAGCAGGATGGAAAAGCCTTGACTTATGATATACAACTGTATATAATAAAATTATACAGTTGTATTTTAATGAGCTCTGTACAGTAAAAATAAATGGAGGGAATGATATGTTAAAATGGAAATTTCCGGCTGCCGTATTTTTCCTGCTGGTAATACTGCCGTTTTTTTCTGCCTGCGGAAAGGAAGAAATCCTTACCATAGAGATTCCGGAGGAACAGGAAGCTTACCAGACCAGGGAAGTTTTGTTAGACGGGATTCAAAAGGCGTGGTTGGTACAGATTTCGGAGGGGTTTTATTATGTGATGGCAAAGAAACCGGGAAATAAGATTGTTATGCTGAAATTAAATAAGAACGGGGAGATTTTGGAAGAAACGCCGCTGGATATCAGAGGAGAGACTATTATTTCCATAGAAGATTTCCGCATAGAAGAAGATGGGGGTATTTCCTGTCTTGCTGTTATGACGAAGCAGGACGCTGTTTCGGCTTCGTCATGGAATGCCCGATATCTCTGCTTTGACAAAAACGGCAGGAAAGCTTCGGGTACGTTACTGAGATTTCCAGAGGAAGAGACGGGGAGCGTTTCTGATGGAATGTTTACGGAAGACGGTATGTTATTTTTGGCATCAAATGGGCTGTATTTATTCCGTGAAGATGGGACATTTTCTCAAAAGTACAAAGCAGACGGCAGTTCTTTCTGTCTTTTGGAAAAGGATGCCTGCGTTTCTTCTGCGCTGTCGAAAACAGCTTCTATTAAACGAATTGGGTTAGAAAAGGGAGAACTCATCCATGAAAGCAGGATAGGGCTTTCTGCTATCCGGTATCAGTCCCTGCTTTGCGCTGCGGAAGAAAAAAGCGGTTATGATTTGATCATAGCGGATAATGAAGGCATTTATGGTTATTGTTTTCAGCCAGAAAAAATAACAGAGCTTCTGTCATGGCAGGAGAAGGATATTGTTATCGGGAATATGGCAATGTATGATTTTCTGGTTACCGGGGAGGAGTATGTTGTCCTTTTGGATGCGAACCCCGGCTGTTCCCTGCTTTTTGTGTCCCGGGACATGGGGCAGAAGAAAAAAGAAAAGGAGGCACTCACTCTTTGCGGGATAGGGCTTTTATCTGACAATATGAAGATTGCGGTGGCAGTATGGAACAAAGAGCACGATGATCAAAGAATTGTTATGGAAACGAGGGATTCTGATCAGCTTGCATTGGATATTGCATCCGGAGACGGGCCGGATATTATTGTTGCCGATGCTTCTGTTGAGGCTGGTATTTCTGTATTGAAAAATCTGTCGGAAAAAGGATATTTTGCAGATTGGTACAGGCTGATGGAACAGGACGCGTCAGGCCTTCAGAAAAAAGATTTGTTACATAATATCCGAGAGATTTATGAAACGGAACAGGGAGAGCTTTTTTATCTTCCTGTTAGTTACCTTGTGGGATTCTCTGCGGCTTCCGTCGAAGATGTAAAGGATAGAAAACGCTGGTCTTTCGATGATATGGACGCCCTGCTGTCTGAAAAAAGAGAAGAAGCGGATTCTGTCGGCATATTTGCTGAAAATAAGCTGGATCTTGCAAAAACGCTGCTCCGGTATGGCTTTGATGATTATTATTCTCCAGAAGAAGGGCTTAAGACAGAAAACCTGAAAAAGTTATTAAGCTTTATACAACGCTGGCAGACAGGGGAAACGGACGGGACTGCATTTTTTTCCTCCAATACCGTACCTCTTAATTTTATACAGGGAATGTTGATGGAGCTGGAGAAAGAATACGGAAAAAACGGGTATCGGTTCATTGGCTATCCCTGTGAGGATGGCATGGGCATCCCTGTTTTTGAGTTTACGGTGTGTTCCATTGCGGGAAATACAGACCACGCTTTGGAGGCATGGAAGTTTGTACAGTCCTTTTATACCTATGAAGCGCAGTCGTATCTGTTACAGGATTCGGAACATCCGTATTCGATTGTTTCTAATGGATTTCCCGTCCGGAAGGATGCATTGGAAACGGTATGGAAGGAAAATCTTGGCAGTATCCGCTCCTGTGCGGCGGCTATGGCAAAAAACTATGTCCTGTCCGCAGACAGAAACCCTGCTGTCAGCATTGATGAGGATGTATATGATATCATTAGTGAGGAATTACAGGCTTATGACAGCGGGGATAAGGATTTGGAGGAAACCGTGGATATTATGGAAAACAGGGCCGGACTGTACACGAAAGAGAGAAATAAAAGGCACTGATTCAGGAATATAATTTCTGGCAAATGCTTTGATAAAAGCGATAATCACCGTATCGGCAAAATCCTTTGCAGCAGGAATGACCTCCTAGTGCTTTTCTGAAATCTTCGATTGATAAATCCGCAAAGTTTTTTGCCGAAGCACTTAGTTAAATGTGGCCATGATTTTTCTTTTTTCATCAAACTTGATTCCATGTCACATACATAATAAGCTTGTTGAGATTGGATTGTAATTAGAATCGCCGATTGCCTCCGCTATTTCCCATAATGCGTCATAAAGAAGCTGTTCATCCCTTTCCTATATACTTTTAAGACATTTTTGTATCTATTTTATGTTTTTTACTCATCTATTTTGCATATTACTTCTATATATCCTAAGACCTTTAAAAATTTTAGAAGCAAAATAGAAGCACTGGAAATTCGACAGGTTTAAGCAGCAACGGTCATACTGGTTGCAGTTCCTTTTCCAATTCAAGCACTTGCTCCAACGTAAGTCCAGAATATAACGCAATCTTTTCCATTGGTAAATCTCCATCTTCTATCATTCGCATTGCTACAGAAATGGCTCTTTTCCTATCTCCCTCGTCATATCCCTGCTCATATTTTTCCTGATAATTCATCTGCAAAGTCATATAATCCAACCTCCATTTCTCATTTTTTCTGACAGACTGTACTGCCTCATCCAACTCTCTGGTAAACTCATCCTCAGGCTCCTTGCCATCAATGAAATCAAGCAGCTTTTTCATCTCCGGCGTTACATCATCCATGGTGCCTTTTGTATTTAAAATAATCTTCGTCGTATCGTCGCCAAGACCTAATTCCGAATCCTGAAGGCAACGGTTCTCAAATGTATAAATATGACGCCCTTCACCAAATAAATCAAACGTACAGACAAAAATGACAAAGCTTCGTTTCAAATCTTTGTAGTTTTCTCCCTTTTCCAAGATATTCAAATCAATCATACCCTGATAATATCTTGTTCTCTTTGGAAGATTCCTATTCTCCGTTGTCTGCATTTCAATATTGTAAACTGTATTGTTTCCATCTTCCACATAAATATCAAGACGGACACTCTTAGCATCTGCCGAGATATCAATTGTCTCTTGTGATTTCGGATATTCAATATGGGATATCTTTATTCCAAGTACCCGTTCCAAAAATGGTTTGCAAAACTTAGGATTTCTCATGATAACACTAAACATGAAATCATCCTTAATTTGCAGTTCCTCAAAAGCTTTCTCCATAATGCCGCTCCTTTATTTCTATTATAATATGTATCGGTGTAATTAACAAGAATAAAATTTTACCTGGGCAATGTAAATTTACTGTAGGATTTAACAAGTGAGAGCTCACCAACGATATGACAGTCCGCCATATCTATACTATATACCACTCCGAACGTTTTTACAATCCCTATATCTGCGATTGAAACCACACTTTCTTTTTGTTGTCTACTACATAAAATATCGAAAATCGTACGGTTGATCATAAACCACCAAATCTTGCTTAGCTACTTGCAATAATATTTTAGCAAACTCTGGATTTTCCCGGAAATTTTTTTACTAACAATGGTGTCGGAATGCATCTTCTATTTTGTAATAGTTTAAGCTTTTTCCAGCTAATTCATCATGCTGAACACTTCCATGTGTTCAGATTAAAAATGTATCTTTGTCGAGTGGAATAACCGTTTCTCTTTGAATCGAAAATAGTGTTGCAGTATCATTCTGAAATCTTATAGTTTTCTATGCAGAAAATTCTTGAATTTGTAGCAATTCAATATTATTCACACCTGCAAGCCCTTTTGTTATTCCCTACATTTTGCCCTTTGTAAAGTGTGTTGTCTTATGTATTACAATTCGATTTAGTTTATGCAAAGGAACTGATTCATCATAAATTCTTTTCAAATTATTCATGAGGCGGCAGACATCTCCACTTCTCATATACGGATTTTTCTGTATAATCTTTAGATTTTTAGCGGACGCCAGTACAGTTTCATACCATTTCCTTCTGAATCAAATAACTGGCTACATCTTTGCTTAGAAATTATTCTTTATTGAGCATATAAATCTTTCAATTATTTGATATATTCATATTATCTTGCCTATACAAACTAATGTTATCATTTTGTTGTCGACATTTGATAACACTCGCTCTGTAACTGCGGATAGTAGCTATATGTTTTGTATTAGATTATAAGCAATTCTATTTAAGAAAATATTTAATATCTAAAACTTCCCACACCGAAAAGGTGTGTTGAACCTTGAAAACTCAATAATATAGGCAATAAAAAAGCATAGAAGCC
>CANREH010000127.1 GCA_947629585.1 uncultured Lachnospiraceae bacterium
ACATTTTTTCTATTATACCATATATTCAGACGTAAGTCTACTATTTACTCGAAAATTAATGCAATGTTGTACTAGTTACAAGGCAAAAGGTTATTGCAAAATCAAGGCTTGTATGTTAGAATTAACCGTAGTATTTGTTAAAAGAAGGGATCTGCTGTTGCAGATCTGCGGCAGGGTATGATACAAAGGAGCTGTCAATCATATGATAAATAGAAGATATTGGAAACAACGAGGAATTCAAGTTTTGAAAGCCGTTACAGCCGCTGTTACGATGGTTTCACTGATTTCTCTTGCGCAGTTATCCGCCTGTGCGGCGACGTCGTGGTCGTTTTGGGGAGAGGAAGAGACGGAATTAGAAGAAACGGAACTGGAAAGCGAGGAATGGGCGGATCAGGAGGAAGAAGAGAATATTTTCACAAAAACGGTCTATAAAAACCAGACTGGTGAGTATCTGGATTTAGGGGAAGATTTTTCAGGGGAGGTTGTTTTTAGTATAGACAATCCGAAGGTATTGGATATCAGCGAGGATGGGGAACTGATCCCTCTGAAGGTAGGAAATGCCGTTGTGACGGCAACGGTGGCTGCTCAGGAAGCCCAGCCGGAAGAAGGGCAGGAAGAGGAGCGGGTTTATCAGTATTACATTTCTGTCTGCAAGAAGAAAGCATATAAGGCTGTGAAAAAAGCGGAGAATGCCATTGGCGCCGCTTACAGCCAGGAAAAGCGCATGAAGAAGGGCTATTACGACTGCAGTTCTTTGGTATGGCGCTCTTACAGCCCGTATGGGATTGATTTTGATGAAAGCACATGGGCGCCAACTGCCGCCGATCAGGGGTTATGGTGCGATGAGAATGAAAAGACCATTTCTGAGAAGGCAGTAGAGATATCCGCCCAAAAGCTGGTTCCGGGCGATCTTTTGTTTTATGCAAAAAGCTCGGATAACGGAAGATATAAAAAGATTTACCATGTGGCAATGTTTGAAGGTTATGAAGCGGAGGTTGACGAGGAAACCGGGGAAACGATTCTGTCAGGGACGATTATTGAAGCCGACGGCACAAGTGTTGTCAGCCGTACATACCAGGCTGACAGTGCGGGTTCTGACAGAAACATTGTCATTACGGCAAGGCCGACAAAATAAAAAAGAAAAAATGGGAGACGTCAGATGGCGTCTTTCCTTGTCTTGTTTCATAGTATGGGCCGCTTCCGTTGGAAACGGCCAGGCTCCGGGCAGGAAAGGCGTTGCCTTCTTTGTTTGCACATATAAAAGCGGGAATTTTCCCGTTCGATATAATTAAAATTTTATGCCGGAAGGCGGAACAGGAGGAAAGTATGAAGAGATTTGCATTATTGACCAGCGGCGGCGACTGCCAGAGCCTGAATGCAACGATGCGAGGGGTTGCCAAGTCATTGTATGAGGAATACGGGAAGGATGTGGAAATCTACGGTATTCTGGAGGGGTATAAAGGGCTGATTTATGGAAATTATAAGTTAATGAAGCCGAAGGAATTTTCCGGTATCCTGACGGAAGGCGGCACGATTATCGGCACTTCCCGGCAGCCGTTTAAGCAGATGCGCGTGCCGGATGAGAACGGTCTGGACAAGGTGAAGGCAATGAAGGAAACTTACAAAAAATTAAAGCTTGACTGCCTTGTGATCCTCGGCGGGAACGGCACGCATAAAACGGCAAACCTGCTCAGTGAGGAGGGATTAAATATTGTCACCCTTCCGAAAACGATTGATAATGATATCTGGGGAACAGATATGACATTTGGTTTCCAGAGTGCGGTTAATATTGCCACGGATGCCATTGACTGCATCCATACGACGGCGGCTTCCCACGGGCGTGTCTTTATTGTGGAAGTCATGGGGCATAAGGTTGGATGGCTTACATTGCATGCAGGCATTGCAGGAGGGGCTGACATTATCCTGATTCCGGAGATCCCGTATGACATTAATTCTGTTGTGGATGCGATTGAAAAGCGTACCAGGGCAGGGAAACGCTTCTCTATCCTTGCCGTAGCGGAAGGCGCCATTTCCAAAGAGGATGCGAAGCTTTCCAAAAAGGATTATAAGGCGAAGCTGGAGAAAAGCCCGTATCCGTCTGTCTCCTATAAAATAGGAAAGGAAATTGAGGAAAAGACGGGACAGGAGATCCGTGTGACGATTCCCGGGCATACACAGCGCGGCGGCAGCCCGTGCGCTTATGACCGCGTGATTTCCAGCCGTCTTGGAGCAGCGGCAGCGGAGCTGATTAAGAAAAAGCAGTATGGGTATATGGTCGGCATTAAAAATAATGAGATTGTCCCGGTGCCGTTAAAAGAGGTGGCAGGCAAATTAAAGACGGTAGATCCGAATAATTCTATTATTAAAGAGGCGAAGGGCCTGGGGATCTGCTTTGGCGATTAATAGTAAAGGGGCTTAAGGAGGCAGATCATGGCATATACAGCGTTGTACCGGAAGTTCCGTCCGGCGGAATTTGAGGAGGTAAAAGGGCAGGAGCATATTGTGACTGCTTTGAAAAACCAGGTATGTTCCGGGCGGATCGGCCACGCATATCTGTTTACCGGTACGCGCGGGACAGGGAAGACGACCGTTGCGAAGATTCTGGCAAAGGCAGTCAACTGCGAAAATCCGCAGAACGGAAGTCCCTGCAATGCCTGTAAGATCTGCCGCAGCATCCAGGCAGGCAGTTCTATGAATGTCATTGAGCTGGATGCTGCTTCCAATAACGGCGTGGACGATATCCGGCAGATTGTGGAGGAAGTGCGCTATTCGCCGACGCAGGGGAAATATAAGGTTTATATCATCGATGAAGTGCATATGCTTTCTACGGGGGCATTTAATGCCTTGTTGAAAACGCTGGAAGAGCCGCCGGAATACGTTATTTTTATTCTGGCCACTACGGAGGTTCACAAGATCCCCATCACCATTCTTTCCCGCTGTCAGAGATATGATTTTCACAGGATCACAAGGGACACGATTGCAGGCAGGCTCCGGGTTCTTTCGGAGAGAGAAGGAATTGAGGCGGAAGAAAAGGCGCTGAATTATGTGGCGAAAGCGGCGGATGGCTCTATGCGTGATGCTCTGAGTTTGTACGATCAGTGCATTGCGTTCTATTTTGGACAGAAGCTTACGTATGACATGGTTTTAGAAGTGCTTGGCGCAGTAGACATTGACGTTTTCCAGGAGCTTCTTGATAATATTTTAAAAGAAGATATTGCGGGAATCATAGAGCTTTTGGAAAATGTGACGATCGCGGGCAGGGAGCTTACACAGCTTGTCCTTGATTTTATCTGGTATTTAAGAAATCTGCTGCTGCTTAAGACCTCCGGGCAGGCGGCGGAGTTGGTGGATGTTTCCACGGAAAATCTGGAAATGTTAAAGGCGATGGCGGAGCGTGTTTCGGAAGAAGCGCTGATGCGGTATATCCGCATTTTGTCAGAGCTGTCGAATAAGATGAAATACGCCTCCCAGAAAAGGGTGCTTATGGAAATTGCCCTGATTAAGATGTGCCGTCCGCAGATGGAGGGCGGAAACGGAATGGAAGCTTTGCTGGCAAGGCTGGAAGCGGTGGAGCGGCGGATGGAGACGGGAGTATTTCCAAAAGAAGCGCCGGAGTATCGGCAGGTACCGCCGCAGGCAGGACAGGGAGCGGCGTTTCCGGAAGCTCCTGTTTTAGAAAAAGCAGTTCCGGATGAATTAGCGGCAGCGGCAGGGCAGTGGCGTGCCGTGTTGAACCATTTAAGCGGCGGATTAAAAAGCATGATGATAAGCGCAAGGCCCTCGGTCGGGGAAGATAACCATATGCTGCTGGTATTTGAGGACAAAACTGCGGAAGGATTTGTAAATACAGAAGAGCATTTAAAGGAAATCGAAAATGCCATTGCGGATATAATACAGAAAAAAGTACAGGTCAGCACGAAGCTGGTGACGAAAGAAGAGAGTTTAAATCGGGATTTTCCTGATTTAAGGCAGTTGGAAGCGAAAATAAAAATTCCGATAGAGGTAGAAGATTAGGAGGAAGATCATGGCAAAACGTGGAGGCTTTCCGGGCGGCGCTATGCCGGGAAATATGAATAACCTGATGAAGCAGGCACAGAAAATGCAGCGTCAGATGGAGGAAAAGACAAAAGAACTGGAGGAAAAGACGTTTGAGGCGACGGCAGGCGGCGGAGCTGTCAGCGTGACGGTTTCCGGTAAGAAGGAAGTGCTTTCAGTAAAGCTGTCAGAAGAAGTGGTGGATCCGGATGATATTGAAATGTTGGAAGATCTGGTGGTTGCCGCAGTCAACGAAGCGCTGCGCAAACAGGAAGAAGCGTCCCAGCAGATCATGGGTTCGTTAGCCGGAGGAATTGGCGGCCTGGGTGGAGGCTTCCCATTCTGATGGATTATTATAGTACGCAAATAAGGAAATTGATTGAAGAGCTTTCCAAGCTGCCGGGAATCGGGAATAAATCCGCGCAGAGGCTTGCTTTTCATATTATACATATGCCGAAGGATCAGGTAGAGCAGCTGTCAAAAACCATGTTGGAAACGAGAAATAAAGTATGTTACTGCCGGAATTGCTTTACCCTGACGGACGAGGAGCTCTGCCCGATCTGCAAAAGTGAAAAACGCAATCATAAAGTGATTATGGTGGTGGAAGATCCCAGGGATCTTGCCGCTTACGAAAAGACCGGGAAATATGAGGGCGTTTATCATGTCCTGCATGGTGCGATTGCGCCTATGCTTGGCATTGGTCCGGAGGATATCCGGCTAAAAGAACTGATGAAACGGCTGGAAGGGGATGTGGAGGAAGTCATCCTTGCCACCAATTCCAATCTGGAAGGGGAGACGACGGCAATGTATATCAGTAAGCTGGTAAAGCCTACGGGAATCAAAGTGACAAGGATTGCCAGCGGCGTGCCGGTAGGCGGAGATTTGGAATATATTGATGAAATGACGCTTCTGCGGGCTTTGGAAGGGCGCGTGGAATTATAAAATGGAAAATGTGCGTTCCGCAGTGGCGCCGTGTGTCGTCTGACGCCGGACGGAACAAAAATCGAGTTTTGTTTAAAAGATTTCGGAAGGAAGAGCCAATGTCTGAAAAAAGCCCTGTGCGATAAAATCAGCCATCTGCATAACGGTATGCAGGCGCGTGGTCTGTAAAAGCACCTGGCTTACCATGCCGGATAAGTTTACAATTCCCGTAATGGAAATGTCGCCCACCACAGGGAGCTCTTTATCGACGCCGATGCCCGGGTGCAGGCCGGATTCCATTAGAGTGACGTAACCGATATGGCTTTTTGCGCCGAGGGAAGCATCGACCGCGATGATCAGGGGATCTTTATATTTCTTTTTAATAAATGCAATCGTTTCCTCCAGGTTTTTTGCATGAACCGGGGATTCTAAGGTTCCATAAACGGCAAAGTGATAATTATGATAATAGGCAAGTTTATATCCAATAATAGGACCTAAGCAGTCCCCTGTGGCACGGTCGGAGCCAATGCAGATCAGGACGGCAACCTGTTTCCTTTTTAAATGTTTCAGCAGGATTTTCTGCAGTACCTGCTGAAATTCTTTCTGGCTGCTTTTTTTAGCAGCGTCAAAATAATAGACCGGAAGATCATCTTTCCATAATGTTTTCAATAGGATTCTCCTTTCCTGTGAACGAATTTCATATACAGAAATATTCCCTGAAAAATCACTTTAAATCTTCTTTTTTATAATTCTGATCGCAAAATCAGAAAGGAACAAAAACAGCAGGCGGAAAATGTAAGCTTTTATGTAGAAAAAGAAGGAAATATAGAGAATGAGCACGATGTAAAACGGGAAATAGGGTGGATAATCCGACAAAATATTTACCCTGTCTGTGTTAAACTTGCAATGGTTTTTGAACAGCGGCTATGGATTTATAGGAAAGAGGGAAAGAATATGGAAGCAAATCTGGAGAAAAAAGTAAAGGAACATCAGGCGGTTCTTTTAAAATATCCGAAAAATATCCGCCAGGTAGGGGAAATCGGGGAAGGCAGGCGTATTTATGTGGAGGATTATGTGATGACGCTTGTGCTTCATCTGGCGGCAAAAGCAAGGGATGCTTACAGTTCTGCCGTCTTGCTCGGCCAGAAGGCGACGGTAGAGGGCAGGAGGACATTGTTTATCAGCGGTGCGGTGGAAATTCCGCAGCAGTGGAGGCAGCCGGAGCCGATCACGGATTTACAGTGGACGGCTGTGTACGATGAGATACAAAAATATTTTCAAAATGTAGAAGTCGTGGGGTGGTTCCTTACACATCCGGGCATGGAACTGGAGCCTGACGAGGCCATCTGCAATGTCTGGCGATCCGGATTTGACGGAGCGGGAAAGGTATTGTTTTTATATGACAATATTTCGCGGGAGGACGCTTTTTATGCCAGGAAGGAAGGCGAGTTTATCCGCCAGACAGGATATTATATTTATTATGAAAAAAATGAAGAAATGCAGAATTATATTATCGATGTCAAGGGCGGACAGAGTACCGATGCCGGGTATCAGGATGATGCTTCCAGAAAGATCCGCCAGAAGCTTGCGAAGAAAAAGGAACTGCAGAAAAGTTATTTATTTCATCAGCAGGCGGTTTATACCGCAGGAATTGTAGCCGGGGCAGCGATTTTAGTGACGGCGGCGGCAAAATTAAACCAAAGTACCCGGGAAAATCTGGCGGCGGACAGTTCAGAAAATATAGAAACAATTTCTAAAAACAACCAATGGGTTACGTCGGGCTCCGTAACGGAAAAAGGGATAGAAACGGCTGCGCCGGAAACAGAAGAAACCCAGGAAAAAGACGGGACAAAAGATAAGGCAGAACCGGATAAAAAGCAAAGCACGAAAAAAGAGAAAAACAAAACGGAGAAAGAAACAAAGAAAGATTCCAGTAAAAAAACAGAAAAAAAGAAGCGTTACAAGGTAAAAAAGGGAGATACCTTAGAATCCATCAGTATTGCCTGCTATGGGACAAGCAGCTATGTAAAAAAAATCAAGAAACTGAACCAGTTGGAGAATGCGGATAAAATCTATATTGGACAAAAGCTGATACTGCCGTAGAAAAAAGGTTTTGCAAAATCGGTGAGATATAGTATAATGGTAGGGTCATAAAAATTTCATTGTATTTTGTAGAAAGGATTCGGTATTTTATGGAACAAGTCACGAGTCTTGAACGTAGAAACCGAAGGGATTTAGAGAGAGAAAGAAAATTCCGGAGGCTGCGCCTGATCCTGTTTATTATGATTGGCGCTGTGGCGGCATTGGCATGTGTATTTTTTTATTATCAGTATGTCAATGGGGTTTATGAGGATTATACGGTTCTGGAAGAGTATGAAAAGGCCGACAGCAGCATGGTGAAATATATTTCTTACCAGGATAAAATTTTAAAGTACAGCAATGACGGGGCTTCTGTGCTTGACAGTCATGGAAAGCCTGTCTGGGATGGCAGTTATGAAATGAAAAACCCTACGGTCAGTATCTGCGGTGATTATGTTGCGATTGCGGATATCGGGGGAAAGTCGATCTATGTTTTTAATGGTAAGGATTCGGGAACGGAAATCAAAGTGCTTCACGATATCATCCAGGCGGATGTCGCTTCCCAGGGGGTCGTGGCAGTTGCTATGGAGGACGGGGATTCTAACAGGATTGATATTTACGATCCTTACCAGTCCGGGGATTCCCTTCGTGTGGAAATCCCGACTTCCGTAAATGAAGACGGTTTCCCGATTGATATTGCATTATCTGACGACGGGCAGAAGCTGGTGACTGCATTTATTAATATCTCGGATGGGGTGCTGGAAAATAAAGTTACCTTTTATAATTTTGATGAAGTAGGGCAGAATGACATTAACCGGCAGACCGGGATGGTGAATTTAGAAGAAACGCTGCTTTCCAAAGTGGATTTTCTTAGTAATGATAAAGTCTGCATTTATACAGAAAATGGGTTTTCCTTATATTCCATGAAAGAAAGGCAGGAAAAGATTGCGGATATTACTTTTGAAGAAACCATAAAAAGCGTGATGTCTACACAGCATTATATCGGTGTGGTATTGGAAGAATATTCAGGCACCGAGAAATATCGGCTGATGGTTTACAACTTAAATGGGAAAAATATTCTGGAAAAGGAATTGGATTTCGATTATGATAAGGTACAGATGACGGAGAAAGATATTATTTTCCATTCGGATTTGGATTGTAATATTATCCGGCTTAACGGAAGAAAAAAGTTCCATAAAGTGTTTGATCAGTCCATCCTTGCGCTTCTTCCTTATGACGATAATCGAAAATATTATCTGGTAGAGGAATCCGGAATTCAGAGAATCCAATTAAAAAATCAATGAGGAGAGGATTAACATGAATTGGCTGACATTTATTGTGATTGTGTTTTTTGTGCTCTTTTTCTGGCTTGGAATGAAAAAGGGATTGATTAAAATGGTGTATTCGGTTGGGATTTTAGTAGCGGGGGTCATTCTTTCCATGATTTTAAATCCCTTCGTCAGTACCTTGTTACATAATAACAACAGTATTTATCAATTTGTTTATCAGGCGGTGGAAGAAAACGTCGCCCTGGAAGGAAAGATAAAAACGCTGCATCAGGAGACAAATGCCATTGACGCACTGCCGTTTCCGGAATTAATACGGCAGAAATTAAAAGAAAATAATAATGCCGAAATCTATGAAGCTATGGCAGTAACCTCATTTAAAACATATGTATATAAATATATTACGAATATGATTTTAAATGGAATATCCTATATCAGCGTTTATATCATTATCACCGTTTTGCTGTTTGTAATTGCCGGGGCCCTGGATCTGATCAGTAAGCTCCCTGTTTTAAAAGAAGTAAATCAGTTGGCAGGAGGAGCTGTGGGGCTGATCGGGGGACTGTTAATTTTCTGGGTGTTCTGCACCATACTGGCGGTTTTCTCGAATGCACAGTGGGCGCAGAAGCTGTATGAAATGATCAATGAAAGCGCAATCTTAAGCGGCTTATATAATGGAAACCTGATTATGAAGCTGATTACGGGGTTAAAGACTTCTTTCTTTCGCTGAGTGTAACAGTTCAGCCAACAGCTCGATTTGGCTGCTTTGCAGCCTGTTTC
The DNA here is from genome assembly GCA_947629585.1 of uncultured Lachnospiraceae bacterium. GTDB lineage: Bacteria > Bacillota > Clostridia > Lachnospirales > Lachnospiraceae > MGBC100174. The sequence continues at coordinate 9,102 of CANREH010000127.1, forward strand.
GCCGCTAAAGCGGCTAAAATCTCGCTTATGGCCTGCGCCATATGTCAAAAATAAGGAAAATTGTCCCATGCTCTGTTCCATTTTCCTATTTTTGCCGCATGGCTGAACTGGCAAAAAAAATAAAAAAAGTGCTTGACAAATGCTGGGAAGTTTGCTATCCTATAAAAGCTGTCGCGAGAAAAGCAAGGCAGGCAGAGAAAGAAAAGAAAACCTGCTGAAAAAAATAAAAAAAGCTCTTGACAATCAAGCGGCGGTATGATAAGATAAACAAGCTGTCTCTGAGACAGCGGAGAGGACCCTGAA
>CANREH010000128.1 GCA_947629585.1 uncultured Lachnospiraceae bacterium
AATATCCCCATTTCCTTTTCCTGTGCTGCGCGCTTCCCTGCTCAAAACGCTCCTCAAAGCATAGGGAAGGTTGCGCCACGGCAGAAATCCCGTCCGGACCGTCAGAAAAATCCCCGTTCCCACCAGCAGAATCAGCATGGCAGGCCCCCATACAATATCATCAATACTCTGCAGGATATTCTGCAGCTTTTCCATGTTCCTTTCCTCCTTCTATACATTTCAAGACTCATTTGGCAAAAGATTCACGTCATATGCAAGACCCGCTCCAACTCATCAAAATAATGCGCAAACGTTTTTGCACAGCAGGACGGATTTTTAATCACAATCCCGGAAGCCCTTAAGCCTGTCAACGTAAAAGCCATAGCAATCCGGTGATCGTCATAAGTCTCAATTTCCGCTGCCTTTGGATTCCCCGGCAGGATTAAAATCCCGTTTTCCCGCTCTTCACAGGCAATTTCCATCCTGTGAAGCTCCGTCCTGACTGCCAGAAGGCGGTTGCTTTCCTGAAAACGGATATGCCCAATCCCGGTAATGTTCGTCTCTGAATCCGCATACATGGCAATCGCCGCCAATGTCATCGTCTGATCGGAGCAGGCGGACAGATCGGCATCTACTCCGTGAAATGTGCCGGTGCCTTCCATCACAATTCCTTCCTCCGTTTCTTCTAAAGACGCTCCCATCTTCTCTAAAATATGAAGAAAAGCAATATCCCCCTGAAGAGATTTTCTATGTACATGGCTGACCCGGACCCTCCTGCCCAGCAGCGGCGCCATAGCGTAAAAATAACAGGCAGCGGAAACATCCGGCTCAATCCGGTAATCCATCGCATGGTATCTCTGCCCCGCTTTTACCACATAAGTCCTTCCGTCCTGCTCTACATGGACGCCGAATTCCTCCATCATCTTTACCGTCATTTCAATATATGCCATGCCGTGGTTTCCCACTACATGAACCGTAAGCCCCTGTTCAAATAATGGGGAAGCAATCAACAGCGCGCTTAAAAACTGGCTGCTTTTCTCAATATCAATCGTCACCTCATTTTGGGTGATTCCTTTATTTCCAATCGTCACGGGAAGGAAACCATCCTCTCCCTCGTAACAAATCTCAGCCCCCAGGCTTTCCAGCGCAAAAAACAAAGACTCCATCGGCCGCTTTTTCATCTGCTCCGAGGCGTTAATCCGGTACTCTCCTTTGGAAAGCCCCAATATTGCCGTCAGGAAACGCGCTGCCGTCCCCGCACTGCCGACATAAATCTCCGCCTTCTGCTCCGGGATACTGCCGCCAAGCCCGGTAATCGTAATTTCCTCCGTTTCTTCACAGCCCTCCGCCTCAAATCCAAGACTCTTTAAACTGCTCAAAAAATACCTGGAATCATCGCTGAATAACGCTCCCTTCAAATGGCTTGTACCATCCGCAAGGGCGGCAATCAGCAGCGCCCGGTTCGTAATGCTTTTCGACCCCGGCACATTGGCTGTAATCATTTCCGTTCCCTGCCCGTAAACAGGACGGACTCTGTAACTTTGTTCCATTTTTATTTTCTTATCCTTTCTAAATTTCAAAAAGACTGCCTGCTTATCTGCAAGTGCAGGTAAGCAGGCAGGCGAAAGATCGTAACAGTTCCTCCATCAGCCCGATTTACATGAAATATACAAGCTCTTCTCTCGGTTTTTCTGTTTTTGCAAGCTCTTCTAAATAAAGCACCGGCCCTTTTCCCCGGTAATCCTTTTGAAACTCATAGGCAACTCTTGCCGTAACGCGCACGAATTCCCGGTTTTCCAGTTTTTCCACCTCGGACTCCAATCCATTCTCCGCCTTACAGATAAACCCAAGAAATGTCGTGTCATCTGCACAGCAGGTCATAGCGAACCTTCCCGGCACAAAACAGCCTTTTTTCATCTTCGGCGGCTTATATACCATGCCCGTAAATGTCATTTCCTTGCCAACATATTTTTTCGGATCATCCATCGCATCAATATACCAGATGCCGAAATCCTCATCTTCCAACGTGATATGGCTCGCCTGATCGTCAAATGGAAGCTCCTCCTCCGGAAATTCCACATTTTCATCTTCCGCCTCAAAATATACCTGCGCCCTTCCGTTAATGGCGCGCACATTTCTCCGGTAAGATGCCCGCGGCGTTTCCATCGTGCAGCGGTTAAAAATAACCATATCTGCTCCGGAAAAATGCTCCATAATAATCGAGCGCATATTGCCCAGATACACGTCAAACGTCTTCGCATTCACCAGGGTAATCACCTGGACAATGACCCAGTCTGCCGGAAGCTCCATCTCCAGGATATCCTTTAGCTGCCAAACGCCGTTATATTCCACCAAAACCCGATCCGGATGATATTTTCTGCCGCATTCTTCCAAAAACTGCGTGGTAAAATCTTCCCTTTCCTCCACCGTCACCAGCTCTGTCTTACACTTCTTCAAAACAGCTCCGTCGTATTCCTCCATGCCCTCCTCACAGGCAATTAAAAGAGAACGTTCCCTCCCGGAAGTAAATCCGGGATCTTCCAGGGTTTCCTGCATAAACGTCGTCTTGCCGCTTTCCAAAAAACCCGTAATAATATATACTGGGATTTCCTGCTTCTGCATCACACCATTTCCTTTCTATAACCTGTAACGGATTTCTATATATGGAATAATTCTTTCATTTCCTGTTCTTTTACATCTGTCCCAATCACGCAGAGCCGCCCGGTATAGTCAGCCGCGCCGGTACGCACCTCATATTCGCCCGGAACAAAGTCAAAATGGAACCATTCTCCCTCGGTGGAAGGCACAATTCCCTTCGCGCGCAGAATTTTCCCATAGGATTCCCCTTCCGATAATTTCTGAAGCGCATTCTCCAGTTCTTCTCTCGTATATTTATGCGGCGTCTCCAAACCAATGCTTGTAAAAACCTCGTCCGCATGATGATGGTGATGCCCGCAGGAGCATACCCCGTTTTCGTCATAATGATGTTCATGTCCTTCATGATCGTGATCATGGTGATGATGATGTTCGTGCTCTTCATGGTCATGATCGTGGTGATGTTCATGCTCTTCATGGCCATGATCATGGTGATGTTCATGTTCCTCATGGTCATGATCGTGATGATGGTGCTCATGCTCTTCATGGTCGTGATCATGGTGATGGTGCTCATGCTCCTCATGATCGTGATCATGATGTTCCTTCTCATGCTCTTCATGCAGCCTGTTTGCTTCTGCCATCAGCTCATCCATCAAAGATTTGCTGTTATTCATCGCTGTCAAAATCTGCTCCCCGCTTAATTCTTCCCACGGCGTTGTAATCATGGAAGCCTTTCCATTATGCTCCTTCAACAGTTTTACCACAGCCTCTAATTTCTCCTGCGCCATATTCTGTGTGCGGCTTAAAATAATCGTATTTGCGCTTTCAATCTGGTTATTGAAAAACTCGCCGAAATTCTTCATATACATCCTGCACTTTGTCGCGTCCGCAACCGTCACAAAGCTGTCCAGTTCAATACCCTCTGTCACTTTCTGGATATCCTCAACAGCCTTGATGACATCAGACAGCTTGCCGACGCCTGACGGCTCAATCACAATCCTGTCCGGATGGAACTTTTCAATGACCTCTGCCAGCGCCTTTCCAAAATCCCCAACCAAAGAACAGCAGATACATCCCGAATTCATTTCGGTAATCTCCACTCCGGCTTCTTTCAAAAACCCGCCGTCAATGCCGATCTCACCGAATTCATTCTCAATCAGGACGATCTGCTCTCCCTTAAATACCTCATTTAATAACTTTTTAATCAAAGTTGTCTTACCGGCGCCAAGAAAGCCGGATACAATATCAATTTTTGCCATAGGAAACACTTGCCTTTCTTTTTCATTTTTCTGCCGGACAAGTCCCGGCGGATTCCATATAGTATAGCACTTTTAGAAAAATTAAGCAAGTGGCGGCAGTTTGGGTTTTTAGGATAAACGCAGGTTATCACTTATCTTTTACCGTTTGTATAGCATATTTTATTTTTCTTTATTATGCGCTCTCATTCATATTAGCCAGCTTCGCCGCCTGATCTGCCGCAATCAAGGCATCCAAAATTTCCTGAATATCTCCGTTCATAATGTCATTGAGCCTATATAAAGTTAATTTGATCCTGTGATCAGTCACGCGCCCCTGCGGAAAATTGTACGTCCTGATTTTTTCCGAGCGGTCGCCCGTCCCAATCTGGCTCCTTCTGGCCTCCGCCTCAGCGTCCCTCGCCTTCTGACATTCCATGTCATACAGCTTTGCCCGCAAAAGCGCAAATGCTTTTGCCTTATTCTGTAACTGGGATTTCTCTGTCTGGCTGTAAATCACAATCCCGGTTGGAATATGGGTAAGCCGCACGGCGGAATCCGTGGTATTGACGCACTGGCCGCCGTTCCCGGACGCACGCATGACATCAATGCGGATATCCTTTTCATCAATCTGGACATCCACATCCTCCGCCTCCGGCATGACAGCAACCGTAATGGTGGAAGTATGGATACGCCCACCGGACTCTGTTTCCGGAATCCTCTGCACCCGATGGACACCGCTTTCATATTTCAGGATCGAATATGCGCCCTTCCCTGTCACCATGAAGGAAACGTATTTCATACCGCCGATACCGATCTCTTCCACCTCCATCAGTTCGACTTTCCATCCCCGGCTTTCCGCAAAATGCACATACATCCGGTAAATTTCCGCCGCAAACAAAGCCGCCTCATCTCCGCCCGCGCCGGAACGGATTTCCACAATGACATTTTTCTCATCATTCGGATCTTTCGGGAGCAGCAGGATTTTCAATTTCTGCTCCATGCCTGCCGCCTTTTCCTTGCAGGAATTTAATTCTTCCTTCGCAAGCTCTTTCATCTCCTCGTCGGATTCTTCCTCCAGCATCATTAAGCTCTCTTCAATGCCGTTTTTAGCCGCTTTATATTCTTTGTAAACACGCACAAGCTCCGATAAATCCGTTTCCTCCTTCATGAGCCTGCGGTAACGCTCCTGATTATTCGCTATTCCCGGCTCTGCTAGCTCATTCAAAACCTCCTGGTAGCGCTGAACCAATTCTTCTAATTTATCAAACATAATTATCTGCCAAAAGCTGTTCTGCTTTCGGGCTCTCCTTTCTCAAGTTCCCTTAATCTGCCGCCATAAAACACAGCTATTTCCTGTTACCTGCCTGAAAAATACGTTCCCGCTACAACGCGGTCAAGCCCTGCCAGATCCTGTATAACTTCAATTTTTTCATAACCATTCTCCTGAAACATTTTCTGCACCGCCTCTGCCTGGCGGCAGCCGATTTCAACCAGTAAGCTTCCTCCTTCTGTAAGAAAATTTCCTGCTTCCCTTATCATTCTTCTATAAAAATAAAGCCCGTCTTCTCCGCCAAACAGCGCAAGCCCCGGCTCATGCTCCGCTACTTCCGGCATCAGCTCTTTCCTTTCTTCTTCCGTAATATAAGGAGGATTGGAAACAATAACCTGAAACCTGTCCCGCCTGTCCATCTGATCAAATAAATCCGACAGGATAAATTCTGCATCCGCCTGCAAATATTCTGCATTTTTTCCGGCAGTCTGAATTGCTTCCGGAGAAATATCCACGCCGACAGCCCTGCCTAATTTTTTCATTTTGGCAAGGCTCAGTAAAATACAGCCGCTCCCGGTACACATATCAAGGACACGGTCGCCGGGATTTAATACAGAAAGCGCTTTTTCCACTAAAATTTCCGTATCCTGTCTTGGAATCAGCACGGAAGGGTTTACAAAGAAAGAAAATCCCATAAATTCCTGCGTCCCCAGGATATACTGCAGCGGTTCCCTTTCCGAGCGCCTTTTTAAATACTGTTCCCATGTCTTTTTCTGCACGTCCGTTTCTTCGATTTTCTCTGTCTGCTTTAGAAAATATTCTGCCCTTGTTATCTGAAAGCATTCCGAAAATAAATACCATGCGTCCAGTTCCGGCTCCGGCACCCCGGCTTTTTTCAGAATTTCAATGCCTTTATGTAACTTCTGAACATAAGTTTCCATACAATTCCTCCGGGCTATTCACCAAAATATTTATCCAATGCCCTTAAAACAGCATCCTCCTCCTGATCCTGTTCCTGCTGCAGCAGGGTTTCCGCCATATTTTCCGCATTTTCCCTGACACTGTATTCATCATTAAAAAGCGCCTGCCGAAGCCGTTCTTTTGTCACAGCCGCTAACGGCTTTTCCTCTTCCGTGCCTGCTGCCGTCTCTTTTTCCGCCGTTTCCTTTTCCTCCGGCATTTCTGCTGTGTTTCCTGTCACAGCTGCCACCGCCTGCAGCGCTGCTTCCAGCATATCCTCCTCCGGCTCTTTCACCATAAAATTCTGGCAGAAAAACGAAAGCTGATATAAAAAATCAAATGTATTTTTATTTTCCGTAATTACCAATATTTCATAAGAAACTGCCGCAAGCGCCAGTATAAGCATAAACCAGAAAAGAATCCGCTTCCATAAAACCTCTGTTCCATTAAAAGCAAGGAACAGGATGCTCGCAGCCAGAGCCAGGAAGAAAAACCCTGTGCCGCACCGCTTTTTCTGCAGCGGCTGACGCCCGGCATTTTCTAAGGTAAGCTCCAATCCATTTTCGATACAGTGAATTGCCTTATGCGCCGCCCCGTGGTACTGATAAAGCCTTGTTACCTCTCCCGACCTGGAAAAACAATAACATAAAACCGCCGCTATCAACAGCCTTATGCCGCTTTCCAGAACCTTTTTCTCCACAGACACTTCCATGCCCATCAGCCATCCTGACAGCATGACCGGAACTGCAAGAAACAGCGTCAGCACAATGGCAAGCAAACATAACATCAATAAAAACATCCCTGTTTTTTTTAAAAAAGCATAAAAATTTTTTTCCATACGGGAACGCTTCCTCTTTTTCCCGTCCCCGGTAAACCGCATTCCCGTCCCGGTGCGAATCCAGTCCTCCCAGTCTTCTTTCCGCTGCATTTCCTCTTCCCCAAACAAAAAAAGAGAAGAAAGAAATGTCGTCAGATCAAGATAACAGCTTCCTATTAAAATAACGATTCCCCTCAAAAATGGAATATTCAAAAACGGCAGCAGTTCTAAAAGCCGGAAACACCTTCCCTTTTTTACCGCAATAGACTGATCCGCCTTCCGGACGGCTACCGCATATCTTGTTTCCATCCTTATCAGCACGCCCTCCATCACCGCATGCCCGCTTATCCCTAAAGGCTTCATAACCACCATGCCTTTCCATAACTTTTCTCTTAAAAGCAAAAAAGTTGAGGAAACCACCTCAACCCTTGTGCACATTGTGCAGCAAATTTCCCGCCAAAAGCACAGAAAACAGGGAAAATAAGCTTTCCACCTATTTTCTCCTCTTTTCCGTATTCTATTTCACAGGAAATCCCTTCGGAATCTCCTATGGGCTCTCCTAGTTCTGCTTTAAGCCATATCTACGATTGAACTTATCAATAGCGCCGCGGGCTGCAGCAGCCTTCTGCTGTCCTGTATAGAAAGAATGGCATTTGGAACAGATTTCCACGCGGATATTCTCCTTAGTAGAGCCTGTCACAAATTCATTCCCACAGTTGCAAACAACCTTTGCCTGATAATATTCTGGATGAATTCCCTGTTTCATAGTAATCTCCTTTCTTTTCGGTGACGAGAGAAAACACACTTCCCGTAAATAATTCAACGGCCTCTGACACAGCTTAGGTCCGTTGCAAAACACCAGTATCCGGATCGCCAAAACGCAATCCTGTTAGATTGTAACATAACATCTTTTTGAATGCAAGCAGATCTTGAAAATTTTTGTAATGTCAGTAACAGTTCAGCCTTGCGGCAAAAATAGGAAAATTGAACCGTCGAGTTTACTCGTAAGGATCAATTTTCACTATTTTTGACATATGGCGCAGCCATAAAAGCGAGATTTTAGCCGCTTTAGCGGCGAAACAGGCTGCGAAGCAGCCAAATCGAGCTGATGGCTGAACTGTTACTAATGCCATTTTCCTGCGGCAGAACTGCCAAAAACGTATCCTTGCAGAACCCAAAAAAACATGGTAGAATAAAAAGTGGTAGGTTTTTCATTGGAAATATGATTTTATTGAAATAACAGAAAGGTGTTGTGATTGATGAAAAGAATAACCGCTGTTTTTACAGCTTCTCTTGTAATGGTTTCGATCCTGTTTTCTGCCGCCGTTCCCCATTCCGTCCTGGCGAAAAAAAAGGCTGCCAAAAAAAATTCTAAAAAGGTTTCTATCACGCTGTCCAAATCAACGGATACGATGGCAAAAGGGACGACTTTTACTTTTAAGGCAAAGGTAAAAAACGCGAAGGCTTCCCAGGTAGTGTGGAGAAGCTCTGACAGCAAGGTAATCAGCATTAAGAAAAAGACGGGGAAGGCGACCGCCAAAAAAGCAGGGAAAGCCATTATTTCCGCTACTATCAAAAAGCAGCTTGTCCGCATGACTGTCACGGTAAGCCCTGTCCTTTCTGATTTAGTGGAAGCCAATAATACCTATGAAAACCTCAAAACAGGCATTTTTACTTCCGTTGCCGGCACCGCCACCACAAATACCCCGGGCGAAGATAAAAATACTGTTTACAGGGAATATGCCTGCCTGGATGAAGCAAATAATATCCAATTATACCAGACTGTGGAAAATTCTTATTTCACCTATGTTAATGCCGGGAAAAAATATACCATTGATTACCTGTCGGAAGATAACATCACTACAGAAGACTTTTCTGAGGCAGACAATCCGGACAACAACTTTACCGCCTACTCCAATGCCGAGCTTATCAGCGCCGCCGTTAATCCGGACCAGACCTATACCTTAATCTATATGGCGGATATTGGCGGGATGACCGCAGAAGAACAGGCTTCGGTCGGACTTAACGACGGAACCTTTGTTATGACTGCAATCGTAGAACCAAAACATCTGCTTGTGCAGTCCTATAAAATTACTAACTACGGCGCCAATGGCGCTTCTGCCTCTGTCGTCAGCGGAACCTTTACCTACAACACAGACAATGAGCTGACAGTCCCGGAGAAAATCCAGTCCATGATAAGCCCCGGTGAGGAATCCGCAGAATCCGCTGAAGAAGAAAATGCTCCTAATTAAACGGGAGCAAATATAAATAACTACAAAGGGCTGCCGCAGAGAATACTTAATCCTTCCTGCGGCAGCCCTTTATTTACTCTGAAAGCCCAGTCTCCATACAGGAACAGACGGCAAGCTTGCTTGCCAGCCGATCCTGTATGAGAGACGCTAACCCGTATGAGCAAAACAGTGATGCGAACGAATGAGAGCA
>CANREH010000129.1 GCA_947629585.1 uncultured Lachnospiraceae bacterium
CACGCATTTTCAAAACAAATTGGCTGGATGCCTTTTACCTGATCATATACATTCAGTCCGGCGTCCTTTGTAATCTTTTCTGCTTCTTCGATAGAAGAAATACCATAGCTGTTTAAAACGCTGTTGATCTTGTCAATTCTTCTTTCATATGATTCAAATAATGCCATGATTCTGCCTCCTTTATATTATTTCTCGATTTCTTTATCAGTTCTTGGATCAATCAGCTTAACAGCGTCAGCTACACGTCCGTATTGTCCGGAAGCCTTCTCCCATGCTGTGTTAGGATCGTCGCCCTTCTTGATGAAGTCTGTCATCTTTCCCAGGCTTACGAACTTGTAACCAATAATCAAATCATCTGCATCTAACGCAATGGCTGTTACATAACCCTCTGCCATCTCTAAGTAACGAGGGCCCTTCTTTAAGGTACCGTACATCGTGCCGACCTGGGAACGAAGCCCCTTGCCAAGATCCTCAAGGCCTGCGCCGACAGCCAGTCCATCTTCTGAGAATGCGCTCTGGGAACGGCCATAAACGATCTGTAAGAACAGTTCTCTCATCGCGGTATTGATAGCGTCACATACAAGGTCTGTATTCAGCGCTTCCATTACAGTCCTTCCCGGAAGGATTTCTGCTGCCATTGCTGCAGAATGGGTCATACCGGAACATCCGATGGTCTCCACCAGGGCTTCCTGGATAATCCCCTCCTTTACATTCAGGCTCAGCTTACAGGCACCCTGCTGCGGTGCACACCAGCCAACGCCATGCGTAAAACCGGAAATGTCTTTTACTTCTTTTGCCTTTACCCATTTTGCTTCTTCTGGAATTGGCGCACAGCCATGGTTCACACCCTGAGCAACCGGGCACATGTTTTCTACTTCCTGTGAATAAATCATGTTGAAACTCCTTTCAATTTTGATTACAATTTTTACCTGTCTTCTCTATTTTCTCACAAATCACCAAAATAGTCCATACTTTTCTGAAAAAATTTTCGATCTTTTACAAAAAATATACCGTTTTCCCTCAAAACATGGTAGAATATGTCCGTAATCCGAAGGATTAGGGACCTACGCAATTGCCATTCTGCGACAGCAGAATCTTTAATGGCAATTGCTCCTCAACTCCGCAATTCAAAATAATTCTGGGAGGATAACATGAATCCGTTTAACTTTATTGACTATTACCGTGTTTTAGAAGTGCATTATGATGCAAGGCCGGAGGTGATCCAGGCTGCTTACCGCCGTCTCAGCCGCCTTTACCATCCTGACAGCGGGAATGTTTCCGATCCTTCCAGAATGAACCGCATTAATGAAGCCTATGGCATTTTAAATGATACGGCAAAGCGTTCCGCCTATCATTCGGAATGGCTCCGCCATTTTACCTCCCGGAGCCAGTTTGTAAAACCGATGACTTACGTTCCTGCCGGACAGGGGGATTCCTCGCTGAATACCGCAAAGCTTGTGATGGAAGCCTTTTTCCAGGCACAAAAGCTCGGAAAGCATGACGAAGCTTACCTGCTTCTTACGGAAGAGGACCGGGAACGCACCGCGCCGGAAGACTTTTCCACATGGCGCAGCCTTGTCAGCCAGTGCTATGAAATGCAGGATTTTAAAGTACGCTTTTTTTCTTCCTACCAAAAATGCAGAATTGACGATATTGTTTATCCTTATGTGGCGGAATTTGCCGTCACGGTCACTGACATGGATACCCTGACCATGCAGGTTTCTTCCGAAACGCTGCGCAAATATGCCGCCTTTGACGGTGTTTCCTGGAAAATCTGCCTAGGGCTCCCTTCTATTACAAGGGCAATTTTAAAATTCCGGCTCTTAACGGAAAAACGGAGCAATTTCGATCCGATGATGCTCTACCGTTCCGCCGTTTCTTTCAAAGACCCCTTAACGGGGCTGTTAAGCGAGGCGGGCTTTACCGAACAGGCGCAGCGGGAGGCGCAGAGAAGCCGCCGCTACCACAATCCTTTCTGCATCGCCGTATTCCGCCTGCACCTGCCAAAAACGGAGAATGCTTCTCCGTCGGACGATTTAAAACCTGTCTGCACGTTTGCCGCTCTCCTTTCCCAGCACCTGCGGAGCACCGATCTCTCCGCGCGCTTAAATAACGGCAGGATCGCCTGCCTTTTTATTGAAACAAGGGAAAACGGCGCGCAGAAAGCCGTAAAAAAATTTCAGCGTCTTTTTGAAGAAAAACAAAAAGCCCAGGGATATTCCCCGGAACAATGCTGTCAGCTTTCTTACGGCATTGTCCCGTTCCATGAGCATGAAAATATCGAAGATATTATTTACAGCGCCTGTTCCCAGGCATCCATTGTAGACGACACAATCCACACAACAGACGGCTAAGCCCTCTTTTTTACTGTCTCACCCTGCTTTTTATAAATACTGTCCGCCGGAACAAAACCGCGGACCATAGAAAGCGGATATACATTTGTATTGCTTCCGATAACCGTTCCGGGATTGAGCACGCTGTTGCAGCCAACCTCCACATGATCGCCGAGAATTGCGCCCATTTTTTTCAATCCCGTTTCTATCGGTGTTTCGACGCCATGAATCACAACCAGAGATTTATCCGATTTTACATTGGATGTAATCGATCCGGCTCCCATATGGGATTTATAGCCTAAAATAGAATCTCCCACATAATTATAGTGCGGTACCTGTACGCCGTTAAATAAAATCACGTTTTTCAGCTCCGTGGAATTTCCCACGACAGCCCCTTCCCCGACAATGGCGCTTCCCCGGATAAAGGCACAGTGCCTTATCTCCGCATTTTTCCCGATAATTAACGGGCCGTTTAAATATGCGCTTTCCGCCACCTTTGCCGACTTTGCTACCCAGATATTCTCACCGCGCTTTTCATACTCCTCTTCCGGCAGCGTATTTCCAAGCTTCACAATAAATTCCCTGATTTTTGGCAGGATTTCCCACGGGAACTCCGCCTCCTGAAATAATTGTGCCGCTATGGTCTGTTCCAAAGTAAATAATTTTTTTATTTTTAATGCTTCCATCCTGACATCCTTTCCATCTGCTGAAACAATCCCGCCTCTCCAGGCTTTCCATAAATCCTGAACTTACCTTTCATAATATGCCGCCGCCGTGTCAAAAGCCTTCCGAAGCTCCCACAGATTTCCCAGGTTTTTGGCATTGACCGTCATTTTCCCGACATAAGCTTCCAGTTTTTTCATATATTCCTCTTCTGTAATTTCTCCTTTTGACACGAGGGAAAGCCCTTTTTCCCAGCTTGCGGTCATTTCCGGGTTGAGCATATTTTTCATGGAGGCCGCAACGACAAAATACACCAGCTCTCCTAACAGCTCCGGCGTAATTACCTGCGTTTTTTTATTTAATTTTAAATATTCAATTTTAATCAGCTTATTTAAAATCTCCGCCCTGGTCGCGCTCGTCCCGATGCCGCTTCCCTTGATCTGCGCCCTTAAATCCTCATCTTCAATCAACTGTCCCGCATTCTCCATCGCAAGGATCATGCTGCCGGAATTATAACGCTTCGGCGGTGAGGTTTCCCCCTCTTTTATGGAAAATGTCCGAACAGGCAGAACATCCCCTTTTTTCAGCTTTTTCACGAACGCAAAGAGCGCCTGATCCTGATTTTCCGCGGATTCAGAGGAATCCTCTTTTTTCCCTTCCTGTGATAATTTCCCGCTCCCGGCTTTCTTTCGGAAAAAAGAATACTCCATTACTTTGAGATACCCCGGATCGGCAAGAATTTTAAAATTAGAAAAGAAACGCTCGCCCCGGCGGATTGCCGTAACAGCTATTTTCTGGTAAACGGCAGGCGGGTAAAAAATCGCAAGGAAACGCCGGACAATCGTTTCATATACTTTAAGCTTTGTCCCCTGGAGGGAATTGACTGCGCCTGTCTGCCCCGTCGGGATAATGGCATAGTGATCCGTAATCTGGCTGTCATTGACATATCTCTTGGGAAGATTCCGATCACGGTTTTCATTCATGATTTCTTCCGCAAAACAGGAAACCAGGGGGATATTTTTAAGCCCCCGGATATTTTTCCCGATCTCCTTAGCAACGGCGGACGATAATACCCTGGCATCAGTACGCGGATAAGTCACCAGCTTTTTTTCATACAATTCCTGCACAATGCCAAGCGTCTCGTCCGGGCTGATCTTAAAAAAGCGGGAGCAGTCATTTTGAAGCTCTGCCAGATTGTAAAGTAACGGCGCATATTTAGTTTCTTTTTTGCGCTCTATTTTTTCCAGTACCACAGGAAAATCGCCTTTTACGCAAAATCCTCCGTTCTTTCCGGCAGCTTCCTCCTGTTTTTTTGCAGAAAGCGCCCCGTCTTTCTGTTTCTTTACCGCAGTCATTTCTTTTACAAAGGCTTCCCCCAAAGATTCATCGGAAAGATAACGGATGAGCTTTTCTGCCGTTTCCCGCTCCTTGAACCCATTTTCTTTATATAAAAGCGGGGACTGGTAAAACAGGGAGCCTTCGGCTGCCCTCCACTCCCCTTCAAAGGAATGATCCGTCCCTTCCAATACAATGCCGGCAAGGACCCGGTAAAACGGGGTTTTGACAAATTTACGGATTTCCCACTCCCTGCGCACGACCATTCCAAGCACGCAGGTCATGACGCGCCCGACTGCGATTGCCGACCATTTTTCCCTTTTTAAATAATTTTTCACGGCATTGCCGTATTTTAAGGAAAGCACCCGGGAAAAATTAATGCCCATTAAATAATCCTCTTTTGCACGCAGGTAAGCGGCATGGGACAAATGATCGTAATCACTGATAGGCCTGGCTTCCCGGATGCCCCGCAGAATCTCCTCTTCGGTCTGGGAATCAATCCAGACACGCCGCTTCTCCTTTTCAGGACTGACCCCTGCCATCTGATCCACCAGGCGGTAAATATATTCCCCTTCCCGCCCGGAGTCCGTGCAGACATAGATCACCGCCACATCTTCCCGGTTTAAAAGCCCTGCCACGGTTTCAAACTGCTTTTTCACCTGCGGAATGATTTCATATTTGTATTCCTTCGGAAGAAACGGAATCGTTTCCATCGACCACTTTTTCATTGCCGGATCGTAAGCCTCGGGATAACTCATTGTCACCAGATGCCCGACGCACCAGGTAATAATGATGTCCTCCGACTCCATGTAACCGTCCCGCTTTTTCCCGTTAAACTTCAGCGCTTTGGCAAATTCCTGCGCAACGCTCGGCTTTTCAGAAATAAATAAACGTTTCGCCATTCTAAACTCCGTTGTTTAAAAAATTAATCTGCCGTTTCCTTTTTCATAAGCCCCATACCAGCGTTCCATGCTTTTCCAGCCCGCTCACCGGACACATAATACCCATGCTGGAACTGATCGAAAATAAGCGCTTCCAGCTTAACCGGGTCTACTTTGCCATTTTCCGAAAGAACCGCCTCTTCTGCCGCCGTATTTATGATTTTCCCGACAATGCAGTACATGCTCTCTGTCCTTACAACTTCCGCAAGCTCACATTCCATAACGACAGGAAATTCCTCTATCACCGGCGCGTCCACATGGCTGCTCTTTACTGCCGTATAACCCGTTCTTTCAAATTTATCCGCCATCTTATTTCCCGTAGCAATCCCGAAGAAATCCGCCGCCTCCATATGCTTCCTGTCCGCAATGCTTACCGTAAACGCTTTTCTGCTGAGGATATTCTGCGTCGTCTTATGGCTCTCGTCAATAAATAACGCAATTTTATCTTCGCTGCAAATCATTCCCCACGCCGCGTTCATCACATTCACCTTGTCATTTTCTCCATAAGCCGCAATCATCAGAACCGGCATAGGATAAACTGCCTGTACTACTCCTAAATCTTTTTTCATAATCTTTTCATAACAATTCATGCGGCAAAAATAGAAAAATAGAACATAGCATGGGATCATTTTCACTATTTTTGACATATGGCTGAACTGTTACATCCTTCACCCTTTCTTTTTTCATTTTTTTTATTTTAACAAATATTTCCTTTTATATCAAGCCTGCCCGAAATAAGCGTCAATCCCATCGCAGATTCCCTGCACCATTGTTTTCTGGAATTTCTTTTTCTGCATTTTCCTATCCTCTGACGGATTGCTCATAAAGCCCATTTCCAGCAGGGCCACCGGAATTTTGCTCCAGTTTGTTCCGGTTAAATCGTCCCGTTTTACACAGCCCCGGTTTTTTATGCCTGTCGCTTTGCAGTAAGAACGAATGACTGACCTGGAAAGTTTCAGGCTTTCTTTGCTGAGATCCGCCACATAAGGATTGTTTGTTGACGGATAAAGTATGCTCGCCCCCTGCACCGAAGAATTGTCAACGCCGTCCGCATGGAGCCTTAAACAGATATCCGCCCCGCTTTTATTTAACAGCTTTGCCCGCTCTTTATTGCTGATGCTGACGTCATTCTTTGTCCTTGTCATAACGACGTTGTAGCCGCGTTTTTTTAATTCCTTTTTTAACTTCTTTGCAATCGTTAAATTAAGCTGATATTCCGGAACTTTTGTACTGACCCCGCTTGTCCCGCTGGAAACCTTCGCTTTTTTTGTGGAAGAGCCCGGGCCGACAGCCTCTAAGGAACTGTCGCCGTGAAGCTGATGTCCCGGATCAATCCCTATCGTGATCTTATCCTTCTTTTCTGCCTCTGCCCTCTTTACAGGTAAAAGACTGCCGCCGATTCCCATGCAGGCAAAACAGACACAGAGCACAAGGCTGAGTATTTTTGTCATCTTTCCGCATTTTCCCATTTTTTGCATATGCCGACCAGATTTAAAAAACATCGGGCTATGGCGTTTCTCCTTCCTTTTTTCATCTTTTTTCTATGCGCTGGAATGAAACAGCCCGGATACGCCAATCAATATCCAAGCTCCTCGCCTACCAGAATGACTTTAATCCTGTTTACCTGCCGCGATTTCCTTGTCACCACAATTTCACAGCAGATACAATCCTCCTGCAGGCAGTTGCCGCACCGCCCGTATTCCGCGCACGGCGTTTTCAGCCCCAGCCGTACCGTATTCGGAGGGGAAGCAAAATTCCGCACTCTGGCAATCCCCGTCTCCACGTCGGTCACAATCTTGTTCATCCCTGCCACAATAACCACATTTCTCGGCCCATAGATCAGACATGCCACCCGGTTTCCATTTCCATCAATATTAATTAACTCCCCATTCATGGTAATGGCATTGGAGCTCATAAAATAAACGTCGGACATCACGGTTTTTCCATAAATTTCCCTCTGCTCCTCCGGCGTCTTTGCCACAGAGCGGTCAATCAGTTCATAATCTGACTTTTCCAGATATTCAAACAGCCCGATTTCCTTTAAAGTTTCCGAACCGCCCCAGGCAATGGAACAGCCCGGCGTTAAGAACCGCTTTACCATCGCAAGCGCTTCCTCTTTATTGTCCACATAATATCCTTCAATGCCGCGGGCATTAAATTTTTCAATCAAAGTATCTGCCAGATTTTCATAAGCCTGCTTCTTTGGATTCATAAAATTCCCCTCCTGACTATGCACAAAAAGGGTTCCCGGCTCTCCCGAAAAACCCTCTCTGCAATTTTAAACTTCTGCCTGTTACTAATACTGGGAATACAACGGATATTGATCTGTCAGTTCTTTCACAAGCGCCATGCCCTTTTCCTTATTGGCGTCCACATCCTTAATTAACATGGAAATCACCTCTGCAATGACGTCCATATCCTCTGTATTCATGCCCCTTGTCGTAACGGCTGCCGTGCCGAGGCGGATACCGCTTGTGACAAACGGCGACTTCGGATCGTTTGGAATCGTGTTTTTATTGCAGGTAATATTGGCGGCATCCAGTAATTTCTCCACTTCTTTTCCGGTCTTTCCCGTATCAACCAGATCTACTAACATCAAATGGTTGTCCGTCCCGCCGGAAACGATCTTAAGCCCTCTTTCCATTAAGCCCTTGCTGAGCGCCTGCGCATTGTCAATGATATTCTGCGCATAGGTCTTAAAGCTTGGATCTAACGCTTCCTTAAAGCAGACTGCCTTCGCCGCAATAACGTGCATCAGCGGGCCTCCCTGGATTCCCGGGAAAACCGCCTTATTTAACTTCATTTCCGCAGCAAACTCCTCGCTGGAAAGAATCATGCCGCCTCTTGGCCCCCGCAAGGTCTTATGGGTCGTCGTCGTCGTCACATGGGCATACGGAATCGGGCTTTCATGGAGCCCTGCTGCAACAAGGCCCGCAATATGCGCCATATCCACCATAAGGTAAGCGCCCACCATATCGGCAATTTCACGGAACCTCTTAAAATCAATCTTCCTTGCGTAAGCGCTTGCCCCTGCCACAATCAGCTTCGGTTTACAGTCTTTCGCAATCTTCTCTACCTCGTCATAGTCAATCACGCCATTATCATTGACGCCATACGGAACGATGTGGAAATATGTACCGGACATATTGGCAGGGCTGCCGTGGGTCAGATGTCCGCCGTGATCCAGATTCATGCCCATAACCGTATCGCCCGGCTTTACCAGCGCAAAAAATACCGCCATATTCGCCTGCGCCCCGGAATGAGGCTGGACATTCGCATAAGTACACCCGAACAGCTTCTTTGCACGCTCGATTGCAAGCGTCTCCGCCACATCCACAAATTCACAGCCGCCATAATAGCGCTTTCCCGGATACCCTTCTGCGTATTTATTCGTCAGATGGCTTCCCATCGCCGCCATAACCGCCTTGCTGACAAAATTCTCGGAAGCGATCAGCTCGATATGGCTGTTCTGCCTGCCGATTTCCTGATTAATCGCCTCCGCAATCTCAGGATCATATTCCTTCACATCTTCAAATGAAAACATAAGATTACCTCCAAAATAAATTCTTCCCGTCCATCATACCATACAAAAAAAATGATTTCAACTGTTTATTGGCATTTTCCCGGAACAGTACCGAAAGCAAATTCCTTTTATTTACAGCTTATGTTTCTCAAACGCATTTTTTACTTCTTCCTTCCTCATCCGGCTGCCATTCAGCCCTTCTGCCGGAACAGATCGCGCAGAACCTCCATCATCTTATCCACGTCAATAGGTTTAGCTATATGCCCGTTCATTCCGGCTTCCAGCGCTTTCCTCCGATCCTCGTCAAAGGCATTGGCTGTCATGGCGAGGATCGGGATATTGGCCAATTCCGGAGGTTCCATGCTG
>CANREH010000130.1 GCA_947629585.1 uncultured Lachnospiraceae bacterium
CCATATCAAAAATGCCGGGAAAGCCCGAAAATACGGGCTATACCGACATTTAAGAACTTCTAAAGAGATAATCAAAAATCCTATCTAATTTTTATAGAAAACTGTGCGGAATTGAGGTGTTTTATATCATTGAGAAAACTATCTTGACATTGTAATAAGGTTTCACGTGAAAAAGGAGGAAACAACTGTGATTTTTGATGTGATACCGGAAAATTTTTTTCGGGTATTGGCAAGCCCGAAAAAAAGAATTTACTGGGAATGTATCTGCAAGCTGTATACGGCGATGGAAGCCCAGCTTTCGTTTGGAATTGACAGGGAAGCTATTATGGAAGAGCTTACCTATTATTTTGATTCTGATTTTTCGCTGGAAATTGATGATGAGGAACTGGACGGCTTCCTGGGAAGCAGAGAAGAAAATGTTTCCAAAAAGACGGCAAGGGAAAAGGCAAATGTGGTATTAAGAAGGCTTCAGGCCTATGGATGGATTTCCATTGAAATGAATAAAAGCAGGCAGCAGAAAGTTGTGATAGAGGATTATGCACTGGAAATTATTAAAACGCTGCTGGCAGTTTCCAAAGAAGATAAAACGGAATACCAGGGATATATTTATACGATTTATGCGCTGATGAACCAGAAAAATGAACACGCAGGAATTACTCTTCTGGGAATTTTAGAAAATACCGAAAAATTGATTTCGGGGCTTAAGAGTTTAAATTCCAATATAAAAAAATATATGGACCGTCTGACGGAAACAAAGACAGTAGCGGAAATCATGGATACGCTTTTTGAAGATTATATGATCAATATTATTGACAGAGCGTACCACCGCCTTGTCACGTCGGATAACGTATCGAAATTCCGCCCGGAGATTATGGAGTGGCTGTATGCAAAGGCAGGGGACGGCGGATATATCGAAAGGGCGGCAGAGGACCTGGCAGAATTAAAAGAAATCAGGGAAGAGGACGCAAAGGAATATGTCCTGGACGGCTTACATAAGGTGATCGATTCTTTTCACCGTCTGGACGATTTAATCGAAGAAATTTCAAGGAAAAGCAGCGCATACCAGAAAGCGGCGGTGGAGCGCGCGAAGTTTCTGCTGACATCGGAGGAGGATGCCAGGGGACAGTTAAAGGAGATTTTACTGGGAATCAATGAAATTGCGCTGAACCGTTCTTTAGATTTTAACAGTATTTATGAATTTGAATTTCTGGATCATCTGATTAAGCTTTCTTCGGTATCTGTGCTTGATATGGAATCCCTTTACCAGCCGAAAGAGGGAAAGACAGAATTTGCGCCGGAAAAAACTGTGCCAAAGCAGATGGATGAAGGAACAAAGTCAGAAAAGAAGAAACGCATGGAGGAAAAGCTTAACAGGGTGCTCAGTGTTGAAAGAGTGGAACAGTATGTCATGGAGCGGCTATCCGGGAAAGAAAGAATCAGGGCTTCCCAGCTTCCCCTTGCGACGGAGGAGGATTTTGTAAAAATGATTTATGTCCGGCTGTATGGACAGAGGAGAAAGCACCACTACCGGATTGAACTGCTGGAGCCTGTGGAGACAGAACATTATCAGTTTTGTGATTTTTGGATTATAAAAATATGAAATATCAGAAATGAAAAGGAAGATGATTTATGGAAACGGTCAGAGAAGAAGAATATAAAGAAGAGCAGGAAAATTCTCCGGAAAACCTTCCTTCTGCGGACAGGGAGAATTTTACAAGGCTTTGCAATAGAATGCTTGCTGTCGGGTTTTTATGTAAGAAAAAAGCGGGAAGTAAAAAAGATTATTATTTTATCCAGAAACATAAAAAAATATTTGAGAATTATTTATCTGTTCTTGGGTATGATCTGGAAATTAATGAAAAATATGGTGTGGTACAGTTAGTAAACCGATATCAGTATAACCATTACAGGCTGAAATTATACGATACGATTATTTTGCTGATTCTGCGTATTTTATATGATGAAAAAAAGAGGGAGCTTTCTCTTGCGGAGGATGTGATTGTAACGGTAGGGGAAATTCAGGACAGGTATCAGGCATTGCAGATAAGAAGCGGTTTTTTAGATAAAACGACGATGACAAATGCCCTGATGCTGTTTAAAAGGTTCCAGCTTATCGATACTTTGGATCGGGATTTGTCTTTGGAAGATGCCAGAATTCTTTTGCTGGATTCCCTGGTGCTTGCCATCAAAGTGGAAAATATCAAAGAGGCGTTCGAGAAGCTTCAGGTTTACAAAAAAGGGGAGGAAGAGGCGTGAAGACACTGACAAAAATAAAGCTGATCCACTGGCACAGCTTTATCGATGAAACGATTTCCCTGAAAGGCTCTGCTCTGCTGTCAGGGGAAAACGGAGCGGGAAAATCCACAATTTTAGATGCGGTCCAGTTTGTTATGATGGCGTCAAAAAATAATTTTAATAAAGCGGCGCATGAAATCGGAAACCGGAAACTAACAGGCTATGTCCGTTATAAAACAGGCAGGGAAAAAAAGCCGTATGAACGGACCGGAAACGTGACAGCCCATGTAGCGCTGGAATTTTATGATGAGGAAAAAGAGGAATCTTTCCTTGCCGGGGCGGTAGTGGATTCGGCGTCAGAGGACAGTGAAAAAACAATCTGGTATCTGATGGAACAGGAAACCATTCAGGATAGCCTGTTTTTTGATGAAAATCATCAGATTTACAGCATTGAAGGATTCCGGAAAGAGCATAAGCTGGAAAAATATTTTAAGACGCAGACCGAGGCGAGAAACGCATTCCGTCATAAATTCGGCAGGCTGGAAGAAAAGTTCTTTGATTTAATCCCGAAATCGCTGGCATTTAAGCCGATTGACGATATTAAGGATTTTGTATATTCCTATGTTCTTGATAAAAAAGAAGTCAATATTGAAGAACTCAGGGAAAATATTATGACATACCAGTCTTTTGTGGTACAGCTTGAGGATGTGAAACGGAAAACGGAAAAATTAGGGCAGATTATAGAAAGTTACCGGGAGGCAAAAAAACAGGAAAATAAAAAAAGAGAACAGGATTATTTCCTTTTGAGGGTTTCTTTGGAGGAAGCTGCCGGACTGCTGGAAGAAAGACAGATAAAGCTTAAGGAAAACAGAAATCTTTTAGAACTGTTAAAGAAACAGGAACAGGCTTTGAGAAGCCGGAGGGAGGAAGCTGCCGAAGAATACCATAACCTTCTGGCGGAATGTAAAAGCAGTCAGGATTTCCTGGCTTTGGAAACTGTGGAAAAAGAATTAAACAGGACAAAAGAGCAGTATCAGAAAGAAGAGGCAGACAGGCAGAAACTTCTGGAAGCAATCGGGAAAAGCGTAAGCGATATTAAAAAGATAGCAGAAGAAGAAAAAAAAGAGCTTTTGAATACCTATATTTCCCTGTTTTCTGAATGCGCTTCCTGGGATTCTATGGAAGAGGATTCCTTTCTGGAAAATTATAAAAAGGCGGGAATTTTGTTAGAATCGGTAATGGAATGTAAGCAGGAGATAAGGGAAGAAAGCCGGAAAAGAGAGTATGAGCTGCTGCAGAGAAAGAAAGAACTGGAAGAAAAAAGAGCGCTGCTTTCCGAAAAGATAAAAGAGCTGGAAAAAAGAAAGCTGGTATATTCCCCTCCTGTGCTGAAACTAAAAGCTGCCATTGAAAAAGAATTCAAAAAAGCGGACAGGGATGGAGAGGTTAAGATCCTATGTGAGCTTCTGAATGTTTCACGTGAAACATGGAGGAATGCGGTAGAAGGTTATCTGAATAAGCAGAAATTTTATCTGTTAGTTGATCCTGAGAATTTTGATCTGGCGGTATCGGCTTATGATAAGTTACATAGGAAAGAAAATTTTTACGGAGCAGGGATTATTAATACGTCCATGCTGGAAAAATATAAAAAAGCGCCGGAGGGAAGCCTGGCGGAAGTCGTGGAAAGTAAAAATAAATATGCAAAATGGTTCGTGAATATGCTGCTTGGGCGGGTAATGCGGTGTGAAAAGGCGGAGCAGTTAAAGCAGCATGAAATTGCGGTTACAAAAGACTGCCTGCGTTACCAGAATTATGTTATCAGCGCTATTTCTCCCAAAGCTTATGAGACCCCTTATATTGGAGCAGAGGCGTATAAGATCCAGAAAAAACAGGCAGAGGAAGAAAAACAGGCGGCAGAGGAAGAATTAGAAAAGATAGAAGCGGAAAAAGAAAAAGGAAAGGAAATGCAAAGGCTTTGTGAAATTAAAAACGAGACAGAGATAAAATATGGAATGGAAACTTTCCTGAAAGCAAGGCAGGAAAAAGAAAAGATTGAAAGGCTTTGCAAAGAAAAAGAGAAATTAAGTAAAAATTCCAGTTTTATTGAAAAACAGATCAAATTACAGGAGATGGAAAAAGAACAGAAAAGACAGGAAGAGGACTATGAAAAAATATTAAAAAAACAGGGAGAAGCAGAGAAAATGCTGGCGCTTTTCATGGAAGAAAGAGAAGAGCTGGAAGAAGAAAAAAAGAAAAAAGAAAAGGAACTTGATTTGTATGAAGAATCCTTAGGGGAGGAAAAAAAGAAATTTTTTACGGAGTATGAAAAAAATTATGGAAAAAAAGAAAATAAAAAGGATTTTGCTGCGGTCAGGAAAAAGATTTTTTCAAAACGGGCGGGAATAGAGCGGGCGGCGCAGAAAGAAGCCGCCAATACAGTTTCAAAAATGCAGGAATACCGGATTATGAATGAATTTGGGGCGGAAGCCTCGATGGAAAATTTCAGTGCTTTTTATCAGGAATATGATAAACTCAAAAATTCAGAAATTTTAAATTATGAGGAGAGGGCGGAAAAAGCAAGGGAAGCGTCGGAACAGGAATTTAAGGAGCAGTTTCTTGCAAAGCTTCAGGAAAATATCAAGCAGGCGCAGAAGGAATTCCAGAAATTAAATCAGTCCCTTGCCGGAATTTCCTTCGGAAAGGAGCATTATCGGTTTGAATGTATGCCTGCAAAAAAGAGGAAAGCTTTTTATGATATGATTATGTCGGATTTTAATGTTATGAGCGGCGTTTCCATTTTCTCCGGAGCGTTTCATGAGAATCACAGGGAGGTCATCGAAGAACTGTTTGACCGTCTGATGGCAGGCGGGGAAAACGGCGCTGCCCTGGTGGAAGAATTTACGGATTACCGCTCGTATCTGGATTACGATATCCGCATGGAGGATGAAGAGGGAAATTATTCCTATTATTCTAAGGTCTGCAAAGAAAAAAGCGGCGGCGAGACACAGACGCCGTTTTATGTGACGGTGGCGGCTTCCTTCGTGCAGCTTTATGCGAATGGGATTGGTTCAGATTCCATAGGGCTTGTATTGTTTGACGAGGCCTTTAACAATATGGATGATGAAAGAATCGGGGGCGTGCTCGGCTTCTTTAAGGAGCTTCCGCTGCAGCTTTTGATTGCCGCGCCGCCGGAAAAGATTCAGTATATCATGCCCTATGTGGACAGCACGCTGTTAGTCATGCAGGGAGAGAATCAAAGCTATGTAGAGGAATTTATAGTAACATCTTAAAAAAATAAAAAAGAATCCATATTTTAA
This sequence comes from uncultured Lachnospiraceae bacterium, assembly GCA_947629585.1. Classification (GTDB taxonomy): domain Bacteria; phylum Bacillota; class Clostridia; order Lachnospirales; family Lachnospiraceae; genus MGBC100174. Next base: position 5,553 of record CANREH010000130.1, read on the forward strand.
GAAAGGAAAAAGGCGCAGGCTGAACGGTTATAATTTTTCAGTCTTATCTGCGGCAGGGTACGGAATATGACAATGAAGGATTTAAAAGCTGGGGAAAGTGCGGAAATTGAAATTGTCGGCGGAGAAGGAGCGCTCCGCCAGCATTTTTTGGATATGGGCGTAATTCCCGGTGCGGAAGTAACGATTGTAAAATTTGCCCCTATGGGAGATCCGGTGGAGCTTAGGATTCATGGCTATGAGCTGACGCTGCGGCTTGACGATGCAGACAAAATTACCGTGCGTAAAATCGAAAAAAAGGCGGAGGAACCCATCAAAAAAGCAAAGAAAAAGGCGGTTGCACATCCTTATTTCGGAGAACCCGGCATTCACCACAATAAGGAAAATGAACATCCCCTTCCGGAAGATCATGTATTGAAATTTGCTCTGGTTGGAAACCAGAACTGCGGAAAAACAACGCTTTTTAACCGCCTGACCGGGGCAAACCAGCATGTAGGCAATTTCCCCGGCGTAACGGTAGACCGGAAGGACGGGGCGATTCTTGGATACCCGAAAACATCTATTACGGATTTGCCGGGCATTTATTCTATGTCTCCGTATTCCAGCGAGGAGTTGGTGTCCCGTAATTTTGTCCTGGGAAATCAGATTGATGCCATTATTAACATTATAGATGCTACCAATATTGAAAGAAATCTTTATCTGACGATGCAGCTTTTAGAGATGGACAAGCCGATGGTAGTGGCGGTGAATATGATGGACGAGCTGACCGGAAACGGGGGATCGATTGATATTAATGCAATGGAAACCCTGCTCGGCGTCCCGATTGTCCCGATTTCCGCTGCGAAAAACCAGGGAATTGAAGAACTGATAAGCCATGCGATCCATATTGCAAAATATCAGGAAAAGCCGCAGAGACTGGATTTTTGTTCGAAACATGATTTTGGCGGCGCTGTCCACCGCTGTCTCCACGGCGTTATTCATTTAATTGAGGATCATGCCGAGGCGGAAGGGATTCCGGTACGCTTTGCGGCAGGCAAGGCGATAGAAGGCGATCGGATGATTATGGATCAGTTAAAGCTTGATCCGAATGAAAAAGAAATGTTAAGGCATATCACGCTACAGATGGAAGCAGAGAGAGAGCTTGACTGCAGCGCGGCAATCGCTGATATGCGTTTCCGTTTTATTGAAAAAATCTGCGGGGAATGCGTGAAAAAACCGCGGGAAAGCAAAGAACATATCCGAAGCGAGAAACTGGATCAGATTCTGACAGGGAGATATACGGCAATTCCGGTATTTATTGGAATTATGGCGGCGGTATTTTACCTGACCTTTAATGTTATTGGGGCGTGGTTTCAGGGGCTTTTGGAGACCGGAATCGGAATAGTGACGGATTTAGCTGACAGGGCCATGACAGCCGGAAAAGTGAATGAAGTACTTCATAATCTGGTTATTAACGGAATTTTTGAAGGCGTCGGAAGCGTGCTTAGTTTTCTTCCTATTGTCGTCACAATGTTTTTCTTCCTTTCCATGTTGGAGGACAGCGGTTATATTGCGCGAGTGGCATTTTTCATGGACAAGCTGCTTCGGAAAATAGGGCTTTCCGGAAGGAGCATTGTGCCGATGTTAATCGGTTTTGGCTGCACGGTTCCGGCAGTCATGGCAACGAGAACGCTTCCAAGCGACCGGGACAGGAAAATGACTATTTTGTTAACCCCGTTTATGAGCTGTACGGCAAAGCTGCCTATCTATGCTTTTTTCGTCAATGCGTTTTTTAAAAAACAGGGCGGGCTGGTTATGACAGGGATTTATCTGCTGGGGATTATCATAGGAATTTTCATTGCATTTCTTTATAAAAAAGTATTATTTAAAGGGGAAGCCGTTCCGTTTGTCATGGAACTTCCGAATTACCGCCTCCCGAGCATGAGAAGCACTTTACAGTTGATGTGGGAAAAAGCAAAGGATTTTCTGCAGAAGGCGTTTTCCGTGATTTTAATTGCAACGATTCTGGTGTGGTTTCTGCAGAGCTTCAACCTCCGCTTTAATTTGGTGGAAAATTCCGAGGACAGCATTATGGCAATGCTGGCAGGATTTTTAGCGCCGTTATTTTCCCCGCTTGGACTTGGGGACTGGCGTATCTGCACTTCCTTAATCAGCGGGTTTATGGCAAAAGAAAGCGTTGTTTCGGTGCTGGAAGTATTGTTTGGCGCACAGGGAGGCATTACGGCAGTCTTAAGCCCGGCGGCAGCAGGCTCCCTTTTGGTTTTCAGCCTTTTGTATACGCCTTGTGTTGCCGCAATCGCATCCGTAAAACGTGAGCTTGGCGCAAAGTGGGCTGCCGGGATGATCGTATGGCAGTGCGTGGTTGCATGGATCTGCGCGTTTGCGTTTAGGATCATTGCTGTATTGTTTGGGTGATAAGGAATTTTATTTTCCAAATAGGTCACTATGGGTTCCGGTGCGTGTCAGTGTCAGCACAAGAACATTGTTTTCAATTCGATAAATTAATAACCAGTCTGGTTGTATATGACATTCTCTATGGCCAATCCAATTTCCAGTTAAAGCATGATCTTCGTATTTATCTGGAAGGGGTTGGCCTGTAGCAAGATTAGAAATAATGTCATCTAAAAGATTGATTTTTAATCCGCGTTTGATTGCGAGTTTATAGTCTTTTTTAAATTGTGTGGTAGTTTTAACGGTATATTTTGTTTTTTTCATTTTTTTAATTCATCAAACATCTCGTCAAGATCAGTGTAGCCTTTCACTGACGGATCTTTTGCAATCCTTTCTGCTTCCAACATAGCGGCAATCGTTTCTTTATTTGGGGTATTCAAAGAAATGTTAAAAGGAATTTGTCCTTCGCGTAGTGATTGACGTACAAATATATTGAATGCAGTAGACAAATTCATACCCAGTTCTTCAAAAAGGGCGTCAGCCTGTGTTTTTAAATCGGCATCCATACGGATACTGATATTAGTGGTTGTTTTAGCCATAAAATCAACTCCTTATATTCTTGATGATTATAGTATACATTGTTTGCACGAAAAAAGCAATACTTTGCACGAATATTGGAAAATATTATTAAAACTCTTGAATTTATCTACTATTTGTGATATGATAAAAAAGTAAATAAAAGAATCAACCGCCCACAAGGTGGGTTGACCAAATAGTTGGATAGAAATACCACCCTTCCGCTGGTCAAAGTTTCGGGGTGGTTTTTCTATGGGAAATTACTTACAAAACGTAAAAATAAATGTAAGTAATGTCAAAAGGAATATACCAAATTCAAGTAAATCCTTAAAATCAAAATTATGATTTTCCATAGACATCACCTCCATTCTGTTAAAATGGAAGGTCAATCCACCCTGTAACACAGTTGATTCTATATAACTATATCACAGCATGGAAAATTTTTCAACGAAATTTTACAAAATTCTATCAAACCGTGTAACAGTTCAGCCTTGCAGTCGGACTAACGAGCACTACACCGGCTAAAATATAGCCGGTGTGCCCATAAATAAC
>CANREH010000131.1 GCA_947629585.1 uncultured Lachnospiraceae bacterium
AAAGGTTTCATCCTCATAGTTCCGGTAATTTTTCACTGATATTTCTACCGGCTCAAAGGTTCCTGTGTTGGCAGCCGCCGGCATGCTCGCCTCTGCTTCTGCGATAATCGGTCTTGCTTTTAAAACTAACTCCTGCGCCTTTTCCGCCGGCACCTGTTTTTCCTCAAGATACTTAATGAGGTTGGCTTCCGGATCAGCCGCATTGGCAAGCTCTGTCCTGTTGGCAAACTCGTCGATTTTGTCCGGAAGTATCTCCCATACCATGAAAGCCCCGTCATCCAGCAAGGTTTTCTCCAACAACGTTTTGTTCAATGCCTTGCTGTTTTCAGCGGTGCAGCTGTAATGGACCCGGACAATCTTACCTGCCACTGCACCGCTGTAACGCCAATACTTCAGCGCCACCTCGTCAATGTTCCCAAGGTTTATTGCTGTTATGTCGGCATCCGTAAATTCAAGTGTTGCAAACTCTCTGATCGGAGTATTGTGGAATATGCTCTGCCAAACTCCTGCCGGATGTGCCTGGTGTATCCAGAACCCCCTTTCCTGCCCCTCGTCATTAAAATTCATGGCATTTATGGCTCCGGAATAATACCATTCCTTTCCCGAAAATATCTTCTGTGGTCTGTGGATATGCCCAAGCGTTACCAGATCATACCCCGCCGCCATCAGCGCTTCTTTCGGAATGATTGGCTCAAACTGCGTCAGCAGCATTGTCTGGCCGCTTTCGGTATTGCACCCCGGAACGGTATAATGTGCCATAAGGACGCTTTTCTTTGCCGGATCGCACTGTGCTTTCAAGCCAAGAACGATATTGGAAAGCTCCTGCGTGAAGACCTCGTTTTCCTCCTCACTGGAAAGCCCCGGAAGCTTTGCCCTGTACACGCCCCTGTCAAATCCGGGCAGCACTGCAATATCCACATCCTCAAATGTAATTACCTGCGGGGCAGTCACAATATGCACATTCGGGCAGCCAGAAAACATTTCTGAAAGGACGTTGAACTGTCCGGCGCCGTCATGGTTCGGAGTGCCGCGCATTACAACCACCTGCTTTGATACCGCCGCAAGCTCCCTGATGTAATGGATTGCTGTGATAATTTCCTCACAGCACCTGTCGGACCAGAGACGCCCCACATGGAACACGTCCCCTGAGATAAGGGAATAGTCAGGATGTTCTTCCCCGGCTACCCTTATCATTTCATCCAGGCACCGTTTTGTGTCTTCTGTGCGGAGGTTTACTCCGTCTTTTACCGGACTTCGGAATGTGCCGAGGTGCCAGTCTGCCGTATGTAATATCTTCATTTTCTATCTGCTCCTTTCTGCCCTCATTTTTCTCTGGCAGGTATAGCACAAGGGTCTGCCAAAATTCTCAACGGAATAATCCCATACTTTTTCCTGAATGGATTTTCCGCACTTGTCACAGTAAAAATCATCCCTCACTGGCTCTCCCTGCGGCAGGCTTTCCAACGGCTGTTCCGCCTTTGGAGAACTCTGGCCCTTATCTGCCGCTGCCTGCTCCGCATATCTGCCATCAATGTACTCATCATAAGTTTCTCCATCTGACGCCTCTATCATATGAGCCGCCGGAACCCTGCTCTCTATCTGCTGGATGCTCGGCTGCTGCCCCTGCATCCCGAATAGCCTTCCGGACGCTGCAAACATATTGTTAATTGCAGCCTGCTTCACTTCGTCATGATTGAGGTTTGGGACAAGATAAGCAACAATAAACGGTTTCTGCAATTCTTCCATGGTATAAGTCCCCTTGATATGCAATGCCGTCCTGATAGCTCCATTTAACGCTTTTGCCTCGCATATCTGTGGGAGGTGCTTCATAAATTCTGCCTTTTGTTTATCAGTCATTCCTGGAGTTACATTGTCCACAATGATTTCATGGGTATCCTCTACCGTCAGAATTTCCCCCGTCAGCTGAGGAACGGATATCGTAACTTTGTATGCGACATCTTTATTTTTGCAGTTCCCACACTGGACTATCTTCCCTGCGTGTTGATTAACAGCAACACATTTCTGGCAGGTAGTGGGGATGACATGCTCGGATGAAATCATTTTAATGCCTGCGCCATCTGCAAGTTTCTTTAACCCATTCTTTGTAATGGCATATTTTGCCGGCGCTGCGGGATGAAGTTTCCCATCCCTATCAGTCCACTCCTTAGAAGCTTTCTGATGGACATAGACATCCCCTGCCCCCTCTCTGACATCCAGTTTAATCTGCTGGATGACTGGAGATTTAATGTCTGGAATTTGAACCATGACATCCGTGTTCCCCAATAAATTAAACTTGGAAACCGGATATTCCTGAGTAATAGATAATTCGTTCATAAATTTCCTCCATAAAATTTTTATTTTCGGACTTGACTTATGAATCTGGAACTGATACAATGAAGTTGCGTTGGGCATCCTTACATAAATATGTAGGATGCTCTTTTTCCATATTCATATTGAAGTCTGCATAAATCCATCGTTAACTTTGAAAACATAAAAGACTTGGCATATTCCTCTGCCAGTTTTGCAAGATACTGTTCCTGCAAAACTTCCTTTCTCCCTGTCCGTTTGAAAATATATATCTGCTTACGTTCAGCATACATAAGGGCCTCCTCAAACTGCTCCTTTGTAATGCCGCACCCAAGCAGCCTTTCCACTTCCCGCTTCACTCTTTCTCTCCCTCCCCCATTGTATTTCTGCAGATTCTCCGATCTGCAGCCGCTTCCTGATATGCGCAAGGATTCGTTTTTCCAGCTCCTTTTTATTGACAGTTTCCGGAAAGCCGCAGGAATAAGCGTCTGTTTCTATTTCGTAATGGCTCCCTACCCGTCCACAGGAAGGGCAGATTTCCAAGCCCGCGGTGGCTCCATACGTCACTTCCCACCTGTTCCCAAGATTCCAGTATGTCTGCCATGAATCACAATTCCCTTTCGACAGCAGGCAGATCCATCCAGCTTTTTCCATCCTCATCGTTCACACACCTTCGCTTCCGGGTTCAGGATCATTCGGATCTGATCCCACGCCTCGCATAATTCCATCACTGAGAGACCGTTTGTCTTTATGTCTTTTAATGCCGTGCCGGCTTGGGATTTCCTGCGGAACATATACCGTTTCTTGTACAAAATCCCTTTTGATGCGGAGTCATAAAGGCGCTCTTTGGTAATGCCTGTCTTTACAGAGATCTGCTCTGCCGTAAAGATCCCAATATAAACACCTTCGTCATACATAACATACAGCGTTTTTTTATTCACTCAAGATTCCTCCTTTCCTGGTATTCATTGATCTTCTTTCTCAGGAATGTAAGCTCCCTGTCAATTTCCGCAAGCTCCTGTTCGTATTCCGGCTTCCAGCTCGCGCCGGAATGAGTTATAATCCAGCTTTTCCTGTTGGCAAGCTGGGCATACCTTGCAACATCTAACTCCGTCATAAAATTCCTCCTGAATCAACCTGTTTTTCATTGTCAAAATCAAAGGAAAGCTGCTTTGTTTTTTCCACAGTTAAACACCGTGAAAAATAGCTTTCTGTTTTTCTTTGTTCCTCCTCACAGTCGCATCGTTCGCCAGGATCAAGGTTTGCACCACATTTTGAACAAGTTCTGTAAATCATTTTTAACTCCTATCCTTTACTGATAATTTTGTCTACTTCTTCAATAGGGATATTAAAAATATCAGAAAACAGATATTTATTTGCTTTTCCTGACGGAAACGGACAATTTCCTTTTTTCTTAGCCAATTCGTTTACATTGTGAATAATTTCATAAGCCTTGCTTTTTCCACATCCTAATAAAACAGCCACATCTTCATGAGTAATAAATATTCTTGAGCTTTCTCGTATAACTCCCGGCGCTTCTGTTGGCATCTGCATTGTATACACCTCCTATTTGGGAATATTTAATTCATCTTCTCCTCAGTTTGTAAATCTCACTTAGTTTTACCATCACTGTCCTCCCTTGATAAATTCTGTTTTATCAGCTGATCCATTGTTACCCCGAAGAAATCAGCCAATTTTTCTAAATCCTCAACCGAAGCCCTTGTCTTACCTGTCTCAACTGCGCCGTATCCTTGCTTTCCCCTATATCCAAGCAAATCTGCCATGTTTTCCTGTGTCATTTCATGTTTTGCACGAAGATAGCGCAGATTTTTCGCATATAAAGGCGTCGGCGGCCGTAATTCTTTCAATATGAAATCATCTAAAGTTACATCAAAGAACTGAGCCATCTTAATAATGGTTTCGATATCAGGAATCCGATGTTGTTTCTCCCAGTTTCCTATCGCTGCCCGGCTCATTCCAAGCGCATCGGACAGCTCTTTTTGATTAAATCCCCTCTGTTCCCTTAAATATTTCAGATTTTCCGCTAAATACAACTTTCCGCCCCTTCCTGCTATAAATTCTTCTTTATCCAGACTCTTAGATTCTGCGTCACCTTTTCCAATTCCTCCAAATTCCTCAGCACCTTTTCCAGCTCCGGCCTTTCTTCCTTCGATATAATCCCATCTTCTGCAATATCAAGCAGAAGATCCTTCGTTTCCCCGATTCTCCTAAATGAAGAAATAGCCCTGATTGCAATCCGATCTATTTCATATGTGTTTATCTCCGGAACATCCTTTCCCAGAGGGCAGCATGTCCTGCAATAAAAATTTCTCAGTTCCGGCGCATTGTACAAATCCGCCATTAAATGGACTTCCTCCGGATACGGATTGGCTATCCCGCTTTCAATCCGGTACAGCCTTCCCCTGTCAATGGACATGATATCTGCTGCGCCTTCCCGGCTGCTTAATGAATCATTGTGCTTTGACGCTATGCAGCGTGCTTTATAAAACACGTTGGAGCTTGTTTTCTCTGCAATATTTGCCATTTTCTTGTTCGCCTCCATGGTCTATAATTTATTCACGGACATGATTCAAAACAGGTATGTTCAATGCTTTGCTGATTTTGTCCGTTGTTTCTTCAGGCACCATGATGCGCCCATTGATGACTGCTGATACATATGTATGGGACAGACCTACCTTCTTGGATAATTCCTTCAGGGTGATGTCCTGCAGGATCATCTGCGCCTTACACTGTCGGCCCCATGGGGTAATATTTCTGCTCAAATTTTTTTCACCTCCTACTTTAAAAAGTTGCAATAATGTGTTAAAATAATTGTCGTAAGTTCCAATGAAAGTGAAGCGGCTTCTTAAAAAACTAATAATAAAGTTTTTGAGAAGTTTCACAATATTGCAACTTGTTAATCTGTATTGTTATTATAATCGCCAAATATGGCGAAGTCAATTAAATTTTCGCCAATTATGGCGATTTTGGAGAATTGCACAAAATGAACGAGTCCGATTTGTATAATTCGCCATATGTGGCGAATAAAATCAAGGTTTACGCCAAAGCTAAAGGCATATCTCTCAAAGGCTTATTAGAAGGCTGCCACTTAGGCTCCAATACCTTCTCACATATGCTGCATGGCAAATCATTGGCTTTTGACAGCCTTGCCCGCATTGCTGACTACTTAGATTGTTCTGTGGACTATCTCCTCGGCAGGACGGATAATCCAGAGATCAATAAATGATTGCGGATATACCGCCTCCTTTCTCCGGTTGCCGCCGGTGATTGGTTAATGCAACTTGTTAATCTGTATTGTTATTATAATACGTCAATAGACGTAATTCAAGCATATTTTACGTCTAAAGTCGTATTTTATTAAATCTCAACAAAAAAGGATAGTGAAATTTATGAATAATGCACAATCCGCATCTGTCATAAAACAACGGTGTAAAGATAAATCTGTGACGGTTAGCGCGTTACTCGCCGAATGCCATATCCGAAAAAGTTTAATCTATGATATGGAAAAACGTAACAAAACACCATCTGCTGAGATTTTTGAACAAATCGCTGACTACCTGGATTGCTCTGTGGACTATCTCCTCGGCAGGACGGACAACCCAAAAGTAACTAAATGAAAGGATGGTAATTTCAATGCCTCATTTCACCGCTCATATAGAGAAAAAATACGGCATAAAATCCATTCCTCTAAACGAGCATTTTCCTGCTTTCATGGATGACTGCCAAAATCACAGGATCATGTGGGCAAAAGCTGATGATGATATTTGCGGAAGAATACAAACTTTTCTTCTGTTAATCGCAAAAATTAAATATAAGTCAGCGGACTGCTATTACTGCATATATCCACATGAAAGCACTGCTGAATACACTGTGTTCATATGTATTAACCCAGGGCAGCTGTGCCTAATCCTGACGACGATCCGCGATAAGGGATTCTTTCCGAATGATGGGCGTCGCATCCAGATGTTGAAAGATGGACTCCTGTTCCTTGATGCACCACAAGACATATTGTTTAACATCCATCAAGGAATCCTCGATCAGCAACATCCAAACGAACAGTCCCATCACTGAACTGAAAAATGACAAAATCTTTCATCCATGGAAAATATTTTTGTATAAAGACATTTGCATCTTCAAGCATTTGGTCAGCTTCTTCTTCCGTATGCATATGTTCTTCATACTCATAACCAGGAAGATTGTCACGCAATTTGTGGAGTTTTTGGGAGCTATGCAGGTAATTAACATACCCACCTGTTCGGTTCGTAAATTCTCGTATAGCCCCAGGTGTGCTTTCTTTCATTTATTCTCCTTTCTCCGGTTGCCGCCGGTGATTGGTTGATGTAACTTGTTGTTTTATGTTTGTATTATAATCGCAAATTTGCTACTTGTCAATATAAAATTTGTTAAATTTGCGTATTATTTTGTTGGAGGTGTAATATTTGCTACTTACTGAGCGAATCAAAATGTTAGCTGAACCATTAAATATGACATTTGCAAGCCTTGAAAGAGATGCTGGCATTGGAAGAGGTACTATTAGAAAATGGGATACAAACTGTCCATCAGCAGATAAACTATTAAAAGTAGCAAATCTGTTAAATTCTTCAATGGATTATTTAATGACTGGAACCACGCCTTTAAAGTCAGAACTAACACCAGACGATGTTAAATGGCTCGCTCTTATTCATCAGCTCCCACCAGAAGCTCAAATTGAATTTCGTGGAGAAATAAAAGGTTACTTAAGACGTTTCAATGAAGAATCCGTTGCAGCGGATGAACCTTTGAAACAGGCAAAATAATATCCTTCGAGTGGTACCGGAGGAAAAAAGGACTTTAAAAAGATATTATTAAGTTTTTATAACAACTTGGAAAGGAAATGGTATTTAATGGTAGGTATTTTAAGTTTTTTGGCTGTAGTGTCTGGTATTATTTTTGTAGTTGCTTTAATTAATCTTCTAATCAGGCTTATAAAGAAAAAAAGTAAGAAATTATTCGTGATTATGGCGTGCTCCTCTGCTATCGTTTTTTTCTTGCTTTGTATCGTCATTTCAGATATTTATGTACCAGTCAAAAAGTCTGAGCCAGTAGCTGCAGAATCTGATAGCCATAAACAATTTGCAACAGAAGATGAATCTTTATCAGAATCACCAGAAGAAATAATTGCAGAATCCAAGCAAATAAAACATACAGATAATTCTGCAGAAGGAACAACTCAATCCTCCGATGCTCCCTCTATGTTGGACAAAAACACTATGCAAGACACAAAAACTGAATCCAAAACAAATAAAAAGACTATACAAAATACTGAATCCAAAACAGATGAAAAACCAAAGCAGCCAACAAGCACCGAAACAGATGAAAAGCCAGAGCAATCAACAAATACCGAAACAGATGAAAAGCCAAAGCAGCCAACAAGCACCGAAACAGATGAAAAGCCAGAGCAATCAACAAATACCGAAACAGATGAAAAACCGGAGCAATCAACAAGCACTGAAACAGATGAAAAGCAGAAGCAATCAACAAATACCGAAACAGATGGAAAACCGGAGCAATCAACAAGCACTGAAACAGATGAAAAACCGAAGCAAAATACAAAACAGGCAAAAAAAACAAAACCTAAACCGAAACAAGAAATTCGTCAGACATTAACAGATCTTGTTGAACAAAACTATACATCAACCGAAGTTTCAGACATTACAATCAATGAAAATCTTGGTACAGATAAGTCTGGTGACTACATTGCCCTTGTCACATTAACATGGAATGTAGAAAATAACCCTGACTTAACAAAAAAAATGTTAGCAATGTATAGCGAAGATTGTGCAGCACGAGTTGGCTCTGATATCCCAAGAGTAAGCGAGTTGTGTATTTTCTGGACAGTCCCATACTATTCAGATTCCGACACAATTGCAAAATATACATATGAGCGATATAAAAAAAATATGTATGAATCAGATGCCATGATTAGCCAACTGTTAAATTAATAACACTATAGGGTATTTTATTTCTAAAATATTCGACTATAAAGGAGAAGTTCCAATGCCAGCCTATAAATACACCTTAAAAAACGGAAAAACCATGTGGTACGCTGCCTTCAATTATACAGACTGGACCGGAAAAAAC
>CANREH010000132.1 GCA_947629585.1 uncultured Lachnospiraceae bacterium
TTCCGCCATCAGACCGTCCAACAGAAGAGAATAGTCAATATCCCCGCCGGTGCTGCCTACCTTGCTCTCTAACTCCAACGCCTTTTCCTGATCCGCAAATAACAGCTTTGCGTCATATAATAAATGCCCGATTAAGGTGGACTTTCCGTCGTCCACGCTGCCGCAGGTAATAAATTTTAATAAGCTCTGCATCTTAGAAATATCCCTCCCTCTTACGTCTTTCCATGCTTCCGGCTGCCTCATGGTCAATCACGCGGCTGGTCCGCTCGGAAGAAACGGCGCTCAGTGTCTCCTCAATAATGGCATCCAAAGTATCTGCCTCGGACTCTACGCCGCCTGTCAGCGGATAACAGCCAAGAGTACGGAAACGCACCTTTTTCATTTCCACCTTTTCCCCCGGACGCAGACGCATCCTGTCGTCATCTACCATGATAATATTCCCGTCCCGGTATACCACAGGACGCACCTTTGCATAATAGAGGGACGGAATTTCAATATTCTCCCGGCGGATATACTGCCAGATATCTTTTTCTGTCCAGTTGGAAAGAGGGAACACGCGGATACTCTCCCCTTTAAAAATCTTCGTATTAAACAGCTTCCACATTTCCGGCCGCTGGTTCTTCGGGTCCCATGCCTGCTCTGCATTACGGAAGGAGAAAATCCTCTCCTTCGCCCTTGACTTCTCCTCGTCACGGCGCCCGCCGCCAAACGCTGCGGTAAAGCCGTACTTTGTGAGCGCCTGCTTCAGCGCCTGCGTCTTCATGATATCCGTATAAGCGGAACCGTGGTCAAACGGGTTAATGCCCTGTGCCACGCCTTCCTGGTTTGTGTAAACAAGCATCTCAATCCCCAGCTTCTTTGCCGTCTCGTCACGGAACTTAATCATTTCCTTAAACTTCCATGTCGTGTCTACATGCAAAAACGGGAACGGCGGCTTTTCCGGATAAAATGCCTTCATCGCCAAATGCAGCATAACCGAGCTGTCTTTTCCTATCGAGTACAGCATCACCGGTTTCTCACATTCAGCAGCCACTTCCCTCATAATATAAATTGCTTCTGCTTCCAATTCGTCTAAATGTGATAATTGATTCATTTTCTATCCTCGTTTCTAAAATTTGATCTCCCACTTTTTCCAAGCCTGCAGTCTGTATCGCTGCCTGACAGAGACTTTCATGGTAAATACTATATTATTTCCTACTGTGGATTGTCAAGAAAATTTTGGTTATTCTCTAAAACATGGCTAAACCGTTACAGGACGTATCTTCGAAAGCAGTCTCCCCGCTCCTCAAAGTTTTTGAAATGGTCATAGGACGCCGCTGCCGGGGAAAGGACGCAGGCATGGCCAGGCTTTGTTTCCCTTTTCGCCGTCTCCACAGCTTCTTTTAAGTCCTCACACAAAAAGGTATTGTCCCGCCCGGAAAGCATATGATACACCCGTTTCCCGGAAGCATACATACAGATTACGGTCAAATCCGTATGCTGTAATAAATAATCCGCCAGCACTTCATAATTGATTCCTCTGTCCATGCCTCCGATAATAATCGTCTGGACATCAGGAATGCTCTCTGCCGCCTGAATCGCCGACTCGCAGATAGTGGAAATGGAATCGTCGTAGTAAGAAACCCCATTCCTTGTGCCAATCAGCTCCAGCCTATGGGACAAACCGCGGAACTCCCTGAGCGCTTCCCTGACCTGATCCTCCGGCAGATGGTAAACCTTCGTTGCAATCAGAAAGACAATCTGCGCATTATACTGGTTATGCTGCCCGGATAATGCCATCGTAAACGAATTCCCTAAATTTTTGGGATCGAGCCTGATACACTTTCCCGGAATTTTCTCTGTAATCGGCAGCTCCTGGTTCAGGAAACAAAGATCCTCCGGCTCCTGGTAACGGATTATATGGAGCTTGGCATCAAAATAAGCTTCCATTGTCCCGTAATAATCCAGATGATCCTCGTATAAGTTAAGCATGACCGCAATATGCGGCGACTTCTTTGTATGCGCCAGCTGATGACACGACATTTCAAAGACAATCGCGGTATCTTCCTCGATTTCATCATAATAGTTAAAGCACGGCAGCCCGATATTCCCGACCAGAACCGCCTTTTTCCCACAGCGTTCCAAAACCGTATACAAAAGGGAGCTGGTCGTGCTTTTCCCCTTTGTCCCGGTAATTCCCACCATCTGATCCCGGAACTCCTCCAGAAACAGCTCAGTCTGCGAGGTTAATTTTTCATTTTCTATCTCACATCGTATCCCCGGGCTTTTCACCACGAAATCATAGCGGTCAAAATCAATTTCTTCCAACCCGCCTTCTAAAACCTCTACATCACAGTCTGCATGGCTGTCCAGAAACTGCTTTGTCGCCTTTCCTTCCCGTCCAAAGCCCCAGATTAAAACCCGTTTTCCATTTAATTTTTCCGAAATTTTCATATCAGCTCCCCCTGATTTGTAAGGCAGTCCCGGATGCCGCCCAAAAACAGTTCCGGCACCTCATGGTCATCGCACCATTCCCCTAAAAGCCCTTCTATTTCCACGCCGTGGTTTACAATAAAGTCCTGATAACGTCTGACTAAAAGAGGAAGCTCATGCTTTCGCACCAGATATTTTAACGAAGCCAGCACCTCGCTCCTTGTCCCGACACACTCAAACGGCTTATTCTCGTCAATCCCCGTAAGTTCACGGAAATACCGATCCAGGCTTTCTTTCTCCAGTAAATCCTCTCCAAAAATCTCCCTCCGGCTTTCCTTTGATAAAAACGGGGATAAAATAATATAGACAAACAGGCACTTCGGGCAATGGCCACACCAGATTCCCTGCTTACTCCCTGCATTGCAGCTCCGGAACACCGGATGATACTTTTCTGCGCCTGCAAAAATCTTCGCAATCTGGATCTCCGTCAGAGGGCGCAGCAGGCTAAAATAACGAATCGGGGAATCGATCAGCGTCTTTACATACCAGTCAAAATCCTGCTCAAACTGAAAACTTTTGGAATACTGATGGTTCACGGTAGAATTTCTCACCGTAGACTCATTTGCGCTCGTCTCGTTGGAAAGCGTGATATAACGTTTTCCGTTCAAGTACGCCGCAATCACGGAAGAAAATGCCACAATCGCCGAAAACGGCGTATGTCCGTTCAAATAGCCCTCTTGATTTAACCGCAACAGCTCCGGATCAAGCGTCCTTTTTGCTAAGATATCATCCGTCTTTTCCTCGCAAAGCGCAATCACATTTTTTACCGCTTCGATCCGATTGACACTGAACGTTGTAATTTCCAGCTCCGGATACCGTTTTAATACTTCTAAAGAAACAATCGAATCCTTGCCTCCCCCGATTGGAACAAGGCAGCCCTGATACCTCTCTTCGGAAAGGCTGACGGGAACACAATCCTCTTTTTGATACTCTAACGAAAGAAAGCTGTCTTCCTCCGCGGCAATCCCATTCACATAAAAAAACTCTCCCAGTCCGTGGAAATACAGCTTTTTCCACCAAAGCTCCTGCTCCCTGGAAAGCGTCCCGCAGGCAATCACGACACTCTTCGGGCAGACAGCCTTCCAGTAACTGATAAGCTCCACCATCCCCAGGCTGAATACAAGGCGTTCCAGCGCTTCCCTGCTCTCCGGTTTTGCGCCGTTTTTTATCGGAAAATGCCACATAGGATGGAACTGCGCCGCTCCCGGAATGGAAAAGTCATAGATAATATCCATGCTGTCCTTATTTTCTGTAATATGGTAACTTTCATAAATAAATTCCTGATATTGTTCCCTGAACTGACAAAATTTATCCATACCGCTTAAATTTTTCAAATCGGCCATAAAACGCTCCTTATTATTTAAAACAAATTTGTAACCGTTCTTACTGCTTTATTATATACCGGCCGGGAAAAAAGTGTCAAGGATTTCAAAGATTGGATGCTGAAAGAACGTAACATTTCAGCCACAGCAAACATAAGACATCTGCCGGATAATTTCGGCTCTGAAAAAGAATTATAAATGATATAAGAAGAAACGAAATATGCGCATAAACCGGGACCGCCGCAATATGCGGCAGCCCCGGAAAGAATTCTTATCACTCTGATTATTTTAAGGAATCTACCGCTGCCCTCTGGATTGGAAGTCCTTTCCGGTAACGCTCAATGAATACGTCAAATCCTTTTACATCTTCCGGATCCGGATCCATAGTTTCCCCAGTCTGCCCGGCAAATACCTTTTCATTGAGGTAATCATCCAAAGTCTCGCCGTCTGCTTTGTTAATCATATAGGAAGCGAGCACGGCAATTCCCCATGCGCCGCCTTCTCCCGCTGTCTCCATAACGGTAACAGGCGCATTTAACGCTGCCGCCAGGATTCCCTGCCCAACG
The DNA here is from genome assembly GCA_947629585.1 of uncultured Lachnospiraceae bacterium. Classification (GTDB taxonomy): domain Bacteria; phylum Bacillota; class Clostridia; order Lachnospirales; family Lachnospiraceae; genus MGBC100174. Next base: position 4,361 of record CANREH010000132.1, read on the forward strand.
CCCTTCGTCTTAAACAGTCCGCCATGTCCATAGATCTTATCAAGCCCTACTTTTTCTTCCTTTAACAGAATATCACAGCCGATTTTTAAAGTACTTAAGGCTGTCATTAAGTTTACGCGGATAAAGTTGGCAAGGTTAAATTTACTTTCCGGCGTGCGCACTACCAATGGACGCCCTTCTTCAAAATTCGTGATATGCTCGCCGGAGAAATAATTGTAGGCAAGCAGGCCGCCGCAGTCCTTATCTCCTTCCAAAGCCTTATTGTACAGTGTGCCGAACAGCTTGTTCATATCCACATCAATGCCGAAGCTTTCTGCAAATTCTTTGAAGATATTTACCCATGCATTCAAATCGGAAGTACAGTTGTTGCAGTGGACCATAGCTACCAGATTACCGGTCGGCGTGCATACAAGGTCAATTTCCGGATAAACTTTGGATAAATCCTTGTCAAGAACGACATTCGCAAATACGGAAGTCCCTGCGGAAACATTGCAGGTGCGCTTTGCGACGCTGTTTGTGCAGACCATGCCAGTCTCTGCATCCCCTTCCGGCGGGCATAACGGAATCCCTGCTTTTAAATTGCCGGAAACGTCTAACAGCTTTGCGCCTTCTTCGGTTAATGTGCCTGCCTTATCGCCTGCCAGTAATACCTTTGGCAGAATATCCTTTAATTTCCACGGAAGATTGTCTCCTTCTACCAGCTTGTCAAATTTGGCAATCATGGATTCGTTATAATTCTTTGTCGCCGTGTCAATCGGGAACATGCCGGATGCCTCGCCGACGCCAAGCACCTTCTCCCCGGTCAGCTTCCAGTGGATAAAGCCCTCTAAAGTGGTGATGAAATCAATATCCTTAATGTGATCTTCTTTGTTGAGAATTGCCTGATACAGATGCGCAATGCTCCATCTCTGCGGAATATGGTAATTAAATTCTTCTGTTAATTTTTCCGAAGCCTGTTCTGTAATGCTGTTCCTCCAGGTACGGAATGGAACCAGCAGTTTCCCTTCCTTATTAAATGGCATATAACCGTGCATCATGGCAGAAAATCCAATCGCGCCGACCGTCTCCAGGGTCACGCCATATTTTTCCTTTACGTCTGCCGCCATCTTCGTATAGCTGTCCTGAAGGCCTGTCCAGATATCATCCTCCGTATATGTCCAGATATTGTTCTCCAGTCTGTTCTCCCAGTCATGCGCACCGGACGCGATTGGCGCATTGTCCTCCCCAACCAGTACCGCTTTGATCCTCGTAGAGCCAAACTCAATCCCAAGCGCTGTCTTTCCGCTCGTAATAGCGTTTTTGATGTCACCCATAAATAAAATCCTCCTTATTTTTTGTATAATCTGCATAAATATCTGCCTGTTTTTCCATATATTTCATTATATCCTACCAAGACCTCTCTGTCAATCCGATTCCAGGGATTCCTTAAAAATCTGGTAACAGTTCAGCCAGCCGGAAAAAGTTAAGAAAAAAGTAAGAATTTTGACACACTTTTTTCTACCCCCCCCCCTGTATACTATACTTGTAAAAATTTTTTAAAGGAGGAGATCAGTATGATCATAAAAACCAGAAAACACACAGCAGCCATTTTTTTATGGATGGCAGCCATTTTTTTCCTGACCGCCTGCGCGGGCAGGGAAAAAGAAAAGATTGTGGACAATACAGAATCTGGCGTTACTTATCAAGCAGACATAACAGAAATGGATCTGATGGATGGCGCTGATTATTCTATCCAGCCCAATGAGATCGCCTGGATGGACGGACGGATCTATCTGTATGTGCATATCGAAGCGGGAAAGAACGGAAACGGCAGGGATATGGCATGTATTATCAGCTATCCGCCGGACGGCAGTGAATCATCCGTGGCGGAGCTTACAGCGTTCCAGGACGGGGAAACCGGCCTGATGCTTACTGCGGATGATCAAAACCAGCTCCACCTCTTCTCACAGGTATATAAGGACAATGCGCCTGTTTATTACCTGCACACTTTAAACAGCAAAGGCGTCGTTACAGACACCGTAAAACTGGAGATGGAATCTTCAAGCCTCTCTATGTTAAATTCAAACAACCAGCTTGTGGTCTGCCAGGATACGGTTTATTTTGTCAATGGACATGATACTTCCGTCTATACCTTTGACAAAAACGGAAAGGCGGGGAAAGTTTTTAAAAACAATAACCGCAATATCCAGGCTGTCTTCCGGGCGGGAACCGACGTCTATCTTTATGAAAACGCCCAAAAGAGCGCAGGATTTCGGAAGCTTGACTTAGAAACAGGGGAGGTCGGAAAACTCATATCTCCGGAAAAGAGCTATAACCCGTCCAATGTTTTTTTCAGCCCCGGAGAGGACGGAAAGATTTATATCAATAGTCCTATTGAGCTATGTTCTTATGATTTTGCGACAGGGATTTTCACGAAAATCCTTAAGTGGATCAACATCGGCGTGGACAGCGCTGACATGATTGGCTGTTTCCCTTGGAAGGACGGGAGTTTTTTTGCCATCCGCAGCCCTTATGAGGAAAAGGAAAAATGGATTCTGATAAGCAGAGCCGACACTTCCGAAACCAAAGAAGGCAGGGACAGCGCTTCCGAAACGAAAAAAGAAAAGACGGTTTTGACTTTTGCCTGCCTCGGTTTAGACTCCCAAATCAAAGACGAAATTCTTTCCTTTAACCAGTCCCATAAGGACATCTATATTGAAGTAAAGGATTACGATACCTATGAAGATGCCAGGGAACGGATGAAATTAGATTTTACCACAGGGCAGATACCGGATATCGTAGACGCAAGATTCAGCAGGATTTTCAGCCAGCTCGCAAAGAAAGGGATGTTTACCGATCTCTACGCGCTGATGGAAAAAGACGGCGAAATCAGCAGGGAAGACTTTATCCCTTCCATTCTGGAAACACTGGAAATCGACGGGAAGCTCTACGGCATGGGCCCTCTCTTTTATATCAACGGGCTTGGCTCCAGTGAAGAGCTCATTGGCGACACGGAAGGCTTCACCGCAGAGGAGATGATAGCCGCTTATAAAAAAATGCCGAAAGGCTCCGCATTTATTGCCAATTACAGTAACGGCTTCCGTCAGAACTTTATTCCCGATGTCCTGCACAACCAGATGGAAGAATATTTAGACCAGTCTACAGGAAAAGCCCATTTTACAGACAAAAGCTTCCTGCATCTGATGGAATTTGCAAAGCTGCTGCCTGACCAGAAAGAAGAACAGTATATGGCTGATCTCGTCAGTAAAGGACGGAAAATGATGCAGGATAAAACCCTGCTTTTTGAAAGTGTCTGTATTGATTCTTTCAACCAATTCCAATACTATTACAGGACGTTTGAAAAGATGGGCGGCTTCCGTGTAGTAAATTACCCTTCGAAAGACGGAAATAACAAGCTTTCCATGTCCCTTACAACAGGAGGAATCCTGGCAATTACGGAAGACTGTAAGAATAAGGAAGCGGCATGGGAATTTCTCCGGACCTTTTTTACCTATGAATATCAGAAAAATAAAACAGACGATGGCGGGCTTAGCTATTTCCCGACAAGGCAGGACGCCTTTGACAAAAAGCTGGAATATGCTATGGCGACGGAAGCATACACCGATGAAGACGGCACTAAAGTAGAGCCGCTGCATATCGGATTTTCCGGCGTTACCCCCGGGCCATTCACAGAGGAAGAATCGGAAGCCTTACAAGCGCTTGTCTCCCGTATCGGCATCTCTTCCGATTACAATGATGAATATGACGCTGTAATCGACATTGTATCAGAAGAGCTTGACGCCTATTTTGCCGGGGACAGGAATACAAAAAAGACTGCGGAGCTGATTCAGAACAGGTTCAACCTCTACATCAGCGAAAATTCGTGATCCTCACTGAAAACAGCTAAATCACGCAGGAGCTCCTTAAAAGGAACAGTTCAGCCATCAGCTCGATTTGGCTGCTTTGCAGCCTGTTTCGCCGCTGAAGCGGCTAAAATCTCGCTTATGGCCTGCGCCATATGTCAAAAATAGTGAAAATGGATCCTTACGAGTAAACTCGACGGTTCCATTTTCCTATTTTTGCCGC
>CANREH010000133.1 GCA_947629585.1 uncultured Lachnospiraceae bacterium
GCGCTTGCATAAATGACTGAAATATCGTAAAAAGGCTCCTGTCAGCAGGAGTCTTTTTGTTACAATTTTCTCTATCTTTTTTGGAATCTTTGTGCTATACTGTAAAAGTTATGGTTTGAGGATTTACAAGAATGGAGGAAAAGGAAATGAAAACAAAAGGAGAGCTTCTCTCATACAGGCCAGACATTAAAGTGGTAGACGCGACAATTCGGGACGGCGGCCTCGTAAATAATTTTTATTTTGACGATCAGTTTATCAAAGATCTTTACCTGGCAAACCTGAAAGCCGGAGTTGATTATATGGAGTTTGGATATAAAGCTTCCAAAGAGTTGTTCGATGTCAATAAGTTTGGGAAATGGAAGTTCTGCAATGATGAGGATATTCGCGCGATTGTTGGAAATAATGATACGGATATGAAGATTTCGGTTATGGCGGATGTCGGGCGCTGTGATTATAAGACGGATATTATTGACCGGAGCGAAAGCCCGATTGATTTGATCCGCGTGGCTACCTATATTAATACCATGCCGACGGCAATCGAGATGGTGGAGGACGCAAAGAGAAAGGGCTATGAGGCGACCTGTAATATCATGGCAATTTCTAAGAACACAGAGTCCGATATCGATACGGCGCTGGAAATGCTTGGAAAGAGCAATGTGGACGGCGTTTATATTGTGGACAGCTATGGCTCCCTTTTTCCGGAGCAGATCCGCAAAATTGCGGATAAATATCTGGAAATGGCAGAGAAATACGGGAAGTTTATTGGTATCCATGCGCATAATAACCAGCAGCTTGCCTTTGCTAACACGATTGAGGCCTGTTCCCTCGGCGTCAGCTATCTGGATGCGACGATGAGCGGCATGGGGCGCGGGGCAGGCAACTGCGCAATGGAGCTTTTGCTTGGATTCCTGAAAAATCCAAAGTACAATTTATATCCGGTGCTGAAATTTATTGAGAAACATATGTTAAAGCTGAAAGAGGAGGGAAATGTCTGGGGATATGATATCCCGTACCTTTTGACGGGGCATTTAAACCAGCATCCTTCGTCTGCAATCGAGTATATTAAAAAAGGGGAAACAGCGTATGCCGATTTCTATACGGCTATTTTGGACAGAGACTAATTGTTAGAGGGCGTGGCTATGAAGAAAGGACTTCTTGCAGCCGGGATCATTACCGGGGCTGCGGTGCTTGGCACAGGGGGCTATTTTGCTTATCAGCATCATCAGTATTCCCAGGGCTTATTTTTGGCAAATTCCACCTTAAATGGGATGGATGTTTCTCATATGTCGGTGGACAGGGCGTATGAAACGCTGTATAAGGACTGCCAGAATAAAAAGCTGGAGCTGAAGGCGGGGAATCAAAGCCTGTTAGAGTTAAATGTGGCGGATTTTTGTGAGCTTACCGTTGATAAAGATGCCATCCAGAAGGGAATGGAGGAAATTACATTCAGCGATTTTCTGCAGGGAAACAGCCGCAGCTATGAAGCGGACTGCAGGGCTGAGGTGGATGAAGAAAAGGCGGCCGTGTATTTAAAGGAAAACCTTTTGAAGCTTCCGCAGGAAAAACCGAAAAATGCAAGGATTGAGAAAGACAGGGACGATTTTGTGCTGGTGGAAGAGGTGGAAGGGACAAAAATCAACCGCAGAAAGCTTTTGAGCAGGATAGAAGAAAGCATAGATGAGATTGCCAGGAACCAGGTGACTTCCATTGACGTGACAGAATTTTATAAGCAGCCTTCCGTGAGGGCGGAGGATTTAGAGGAAGACTTTCAGAAACTAAAAGATTACATGAACTGGGGCATTACTTATTCCGGCAGCAGCGTCAGTATCACAGGAAACGATTTATTTGACTATATTGAGTACAAAAATAAATCACACAAAATCGTGATGGATAAATCCTTTTTAAAGGATAAGGTTTATGAACTGGCAAAAACCCTGGACAATGTAGGGGCGGCGAGAAAATTCAGAGTGACCTCTTATCAGAAAAGCACAGGGCGCGCGCATTCCGGCAAGGAAATCAGCGTGTCCGGAGGAACCTATGGGCAGAGGGTCAATACAGAAGAAGAATGTCATGCGCTGGAGGAACTGTTAGAAAACTGTAAAAGCCAGAAGAACCGCACGCCTGTCTGGGCGTTTGAGACAAAAGGAAACGGAAAAGACGATATTGGAGATACCTATATTGAAATCAGCATTGACAGGCAGCACTTGTGGTATTATGTTGATGGAAAGCTGAAAATGCAGACGGATATCGTGACCGGGATGAAAGGCAGGAGCGATACGCCGACCGGGGTTTATTACATTACAGAACGGATCAATGGGAAATACCTGACCGGAGATACGTATAGGACCTGGGTAAATAAGTGGATGCGCCTGACCAATATGGGGGTCGGGCTGCACGATGCGACATGGAAAAGCAGCTTTGGGGGAAGTATTTATACTTACAATGGTTCCCACGGCTGTATCAACCTGCCGTATTCCTTTGCCTGTGATTTATTTGATGCTGTATATGTGGGGCTTCCGGTGGTGATTTATGATGAAGGCTAGCCCTTTTCCGGCGCTCTGCAGCCTGTTTCGCCGCATGGCTGAACTGTTCAGATTTATGAAAATTCACCGATTTTTCATTGACAAATGGAACAATATGTGGGAAAATCAAATAAAAATTTGAAGTTGGGAGGGATGGATGTTGATAGAAGAAATTCGCAGACTGGAAATGAAATTAATGGGGCAGAAACCGACGGCCTGCTCTGCCTGCAAAGGAGAATTGCTGTATGAAGGCGGGGGAGCTTATCGATGTGTTAAGTGCGGACATGTCGAATTGGATGCTTTCGGGAAAGTAAAGAAATTTCTTGATACCAATGGACCTGCTCCCAGTATTGTGATTGAGCGCGCCACGGGCGTGAACAAGAAGTATATTGAAAGAATGTTAAATGAAAACTGGCTTGAAGTATACAAACATACGGAGCTTGGAGATCAGGGCAAAAAGTAAATTTTACTGTCAGGTCATACCCGTCCATTTTCGTGCATACAATGTAGCAAAAAGATGACAGGAGCAGGAAAGACGTGAAAGGCTACATTGAAGAGCGCGCTATGGAAATTGCGGTTTATATTATTGAGCATAATGCTACGGTACGCCAGACGGCAAAGCAGTTTGGCGTCAGCAAGTCAACAGTACATAAGGATCTTGTTGACAGGCTTCCCATAGTAAATCCGGGGCTTGCACAGGAAGCCCGGAAAATTTTGGATGTCAATAAATCAGAACGGCATATCCGGGGTGGACTTGCCACAAAAGAAAAATATTTAAGGGAAAACAAAACCGGACGGATACAAAAGGCAGAGAGTTCTGGCTGCCGGTGGTATCAGAAAGCAATTTAGTTACATGATGGCGCGCTGCCGCATTAAGGGAAATATAGGCTTAATGCGGCAGTTCTTTTTTGTATCAGGGAAATTTCTCGGCTTCTGAGGATATTCATTGTCTTATTTTTCTGAAAATGTCATATCAGAAAATTTTATATATTGCAGTACAAGCCTGCAACGATGTCAATATGCAAATAAGCAATTTACGGTTTGTTTTTGCAAGGTAAGAATATTTGGATTGTGCCGGAAACGGAAGAATAATGAAAACGGCGCTGGTATTATTTAACAGTTCATGATATAATTTTATTGGTTGGGCTAGAGCAATGAAGAGAGTTTGCGGCTGTTTTTTCGACGTGGAAAGATGATGTGTCACAGGGACTGATATGCAAAACTAATTACATATCATTGTGCAAAATTTGTCTATAGATCTCATAGAAATTTAGAAAACTGGAGGCAGAGGAATGGATCAATATGGAGAAATATTAATTTATCAGTCAGAAGATGGGCTGACAAATATAGAGGTGAAAATGGAAGATGAAACCGTCTGGTTGACACAGCAGCAGATGGCAGAACTGTTTCAGACCAGTAAATCGAATGTCAGTGAGCATATTAAGCATATTTTTGAAGAAGGTGAGTTGGATGAAAATTCAGTTGTTCGGAAATTCCGAACAACTGCTTCCGATGGGAAAAATTATAATATGATTCATTATAATCTTGACATGATTATTTCACTTGGATATCGGGTAAAGTCTGTTGTGGCTACCCGTTTTCGGCAATGGGCGACGAAGCGCTTAAAGGAATATATGATTAAAGGATTTACGCTGGATGATGAGCGGCTGAAAGGTAATGGAGGCGGTAATTATTGGAAAGAATTGCTTGACAGGATTAGGGATATCCGTTCGTCCGAAAAGGTCTTATATCGGCAGGTGCTTGATTTGTATGCCACAAGTGTAGATTATGATCCGCATAGTGAAGAATCTGTCCGATTTTTTAAGATTGTCCAGAATAAATTACATTATGCGGCACATGGACATACTGCGGCGGAAGTGATTTATCAGCGTGCTGATGCTGAGAAACCATTTATGGGGCTTACCTCTTTTTCTGGAGAACTGCCTGCACTGAAGGATATCGGAATTGCAAAAAATTATTTAAAGGAAGATGAACTGAAGATATTAAATAATCTTGTATCCGGCTATTTTGATTTGGCAGAGATTAATGCTATTGAACATAAACCAATGTATATGGATGATTATGTAGAGCAGTTGGACAGCGTTTTATCTTCCGGAAATCGAAAATTATTGACAGGAGCCGGAACAGTGAGCCATAAGCAGGCATTAGAAAAGGCAAAAGCAGAATATCGGAAATATCAGAAAACGGCAGTAACTCCGGTTGAACAGGCATATCTGGAGAGTATAAAAAAAATAACAAAAGAAGTAAAAAAGAAAAAAGGAACATCAAAATCGGTGTAAAGTTAGACATTAGATAATTGAGTTCCTCCTGTTGGTCAAATGCACTCTTGTCCCACGGTTATTTTTCCTGCGGTGTGTGGGCCAATAATAATAACGAATATTCATTGTCCTACATTTTTCTAAAAACATCTAACATATGTAAAGAGACGCCGACCATATCCCTGCACTCATAAATAGTGTCTGCTGATTGACGCTGGATTCGTCCTATTGTCAGAGGGAAAACGAAGGTCCCTGTTGAGTTTGGTGCAAAATTTGATTTGAGTCTTGGCAGCGAAGGATATGGACGCATCGAAAAAATATCGTTCGAAGCATACAACGAGAGCACCTGCCTGATAGAAGCGGTGGAACGCTTCCAGGAACGCACCGGTTATTACCCGAAACGTGTGTTGGATGGAAAACATATGGTATGAGATGAGTAAAAATTATTGAAGTAAACGTCTGTAGTGGCAGGAGATGTATAGAATGAAAAAAATGTTTCTGTTAGAATATAAAAAGAATTTATGCAGCGTTCTGTTTTTGTTAGCAACTATTATTTTAGCTTTAGTTTATATTACACAATGTCTTCCAAAAAAATGGATGTACTATAAAGAACCAATGACAGAGGAGGAATTTATATATGAAACATTAAAGCAAGATATCAAACGTGGAACAACGGAAGAGATAAAAGGTTATATGATTAATAATCAATGGGAAAAGGTAACTATCTATGAAAAAGTTTATTTAGAAAAAACGGTTTTAAATTTTATGGATACAATATTAAAAAAAATGGAGCAGAATCATGAGATATGTTTTTATGATAGTTTTGAAGAAGATATGAAAAACTTAAATGTAATGCTTGGAGAAGATAGTTACTATGAAGAACCAAGAAGGAAGGCAAGATATGAGCTATATCTGGCGGAGTGTCTGGGCACAGTGCCAATAGAAAATATTCATGAATTATGTGAAGAAATGTATCGATATTTACAGGAAAGCATAGAAACGAAAATCTATGTTTCCTATTCAATTGATGTATTTGAAAATCATGAAAGATATTCAAACCGAGAACTGGAAAAAGTTACGGAAATAGCACAGGATATCAAGCGTATATGGGAAGGGGATGGAAAAGAAGAAATCAAATATAAAAATATTCTTATGTATTTTGATGAAATTGATCAGATACTTGGAAAAAATACAATATTTGGAGAAAGTTATCGGAATCAGTATTTTAAAAAGGTATATTCTCTGGAAGATGCAAAACAACAATATAAAAATATAATAGAAAAAGAAAAACTAACCAATACATATGCAAGATATTATACGGACTATATGACAGTTTTTGCAGGATTGCTGCCGGCTGTTTTTGGAGCGCTTTGTCTATGGTATGATGAAAGATATAAAATTCAGGAGATAGTTTTTTCTAAAAGAATATCTTCCTTTCAATATATATTTTTAAAATTTGCAGCTATTATAACTTTGTTTTTTACAGTATATATGATAATAGCGGGAATTTCCACAGGACTCTTTACTGCATTTGCCGAAACAGAGGACATTGCGATTGATTTCTTTGCATTTTTTAAATATACGATTGCCTGGGTTATGCCAACTGTTTGTATAACAACAATTTCTTCCATATTTTTATTTGTTATTTTCTGGAATCCTCTGCCGTCCCTTATGATTGAACTTATTATATTTTTTTTGTCGGCAAAAGATTTATACGGCAATTATTTTATATGGAAACCGATTATAAGATTTAATGAAATAGGAAAGTATGATTACTTTCTGGAACATTTGCAGGAAATTATTCTTAATCGGCTCGCTATGCTTTTTTTGAGCTTTTTATTCATGATTATTTGTTCTGTCTTGTATGAGAAAAAAAGAAAAGGAAAATATGCGAATATTATTTTAAGGAAAAACAGATGAAAGAAAAAATGAAATTGTGGTATTACAATATACGGTTATGCCTGTCTTACAATATCGTGATATCTGCTTTGTTTATGATATCCTCTGCTCTTTTTTTTGACTTCAGGGATATGGAACAAATGCAGTATATACGGATGGGGGAGGTGTATCTTCCGCTTAGCGGTATGTTTTTGTTTGTACCTGTTGGCGGGCTGGAGGAACATGTCGGGAGTTGGGAACTTGTATGCTCGAAAAGAAGAAAATATGTATTTATTCAGCTTTTTCGATTTCTTTTTCTGACATTGCTGCAAATAGTTATGTTTATTATTTTGTTATCTTTTATATGGCTGGAGTCGCCTTATATTAAACCCTGGGATTCTTTTTTTGGAATTTATGTTGATTCCTTTTTTGTTGGAATTCTGGGAATGTTTTTTGCAGATATATCAGGTAATTACGGAATTGGTTATATCGTTGCATTAGGATATTATGGAGCGGGAACCATGTTGGGAAACAATGGTCTGGCGGGATGCTTTCAGCTTACAGGATATCTGAACCATCAGGTTATATCAAAATATGTACTCCTGGTACTGGCATTACTTATGATATTGTTGGATAGTATTTATTATTGCCTGAAACAGAGAACGATAAAAAGGAGAAGAAAATGATTCATATTGAACATTTGTACAAAAATTATGCAGGGAAAAAAGTACTTAATGATATTACAATTGATATTGGTGAGGGTATGTATGGGCTATTAGGAGAAAATGGTGCGGGAAAATCGACATTATTAAAAATCCTTGCGACTGTTTTGGGAAAATCGAAAGGAATTGTAGAGCTGAATAAGGTTCCTATTGAAAATGTTACGGAAATCAGGAAAATGATAGGATATATGCCGCAGGAATTTTCTTTTTATCCGGGATATACGGTATTTGAGATTATGGAATATTTTTCTGCTTTGTCATGTATTTCTTTAAAGAAAGGAGAAATTGATTCTGTTCTTAACGAGCTTCATCTTCTGCAGGAGAAAAACAAAAAAGTAAAATCATTATCAGGCGGAATGAAGAGACGTTTAGGGATTGCTGTTGCCATCATTCATTCACCTCAGTTTTTATTGGTTGATGAACCTACTGTGGGCCTTGATCCAGAGGAAAGGATGAATTTTAGAAATTTACTGGTCAGGCTAGCAAAGGACAGAACGATTTTGTTATCAACGCATATTATTTCTGATATAGAGGAGACATGTGAAAGATTAGCTGTATTGCGGGAAGGTACCATTATTTTTGAAGGTGAGCAGGAAAAGATTTTGAGAAAAATGGAGGGAAAGGTATGGGAATTTACGGATGAATTAAAAAAAGTAGAAGCATTTGAGAAAAAAAGAAGAGATATTAAAATTGTTTCAAGAAGGATATTTAGTAACAACTGTACTATTAGATATATGACAGAGTCAAATGCAGAAAATGAAGGAATGATTG
>CANREH010000134.1 GCA_947629585.1 uncultured Lachnospiraceae bacterium
AGTGAAAGAACTGGCAGAAAAGTACGGCGGCGATATTACGCAGGAAACTTTTGAAACAGAGATTTTGCTGCCGCAGCAGACAGCAGAGAAAGCAGATACAGCAGGGGAAGCAGATGAAGAAGGTTTGCTCAAAGTTACTTTTTCCGGAGCGCCTGCTGCCGAAGAGGAAAGCGAGACAGGAAAAACCGTATATTTTGTAGACTGCGGTGATTATGATGTGGCTACGGTATCAGAAGGAGATGCCTTAGAAACAAGAAACAGCGTTACCGATCAGGTTTACGGAAAAGATGAAACAACAGGATATGCATGGGGAATTGTAGATGATACTTCCGCAGAGGATGGGCAGGCTCATGACAGCTTTGCCTATGGGGTAAGTACAACGCATACCTGGCCGTTTGAGCAGTTTACTACGCCGGAGGAAGGTTTGAATGCAGCGAAAGAGGCAACCAACCGTTATACAAGGAATCAGACGGAGCATGGAATTGATCGGCATCTGGAATATGATTTTACCCTGTCGCCTGGAACTTATTCTCTGGAAGTCGGTTTTGCCAATCCGTGGAATGTTTCCAGTCCGGTGAAATTAACCGCAAATGACGAAGAAATTGCCGATGAAATAGTGATTGAACACGGGCAGACAAAAACGGTTACGGGAACGGTTACGATGGAACAAGATGGAACCTTAAAGCTTCTTGCGACTTCCGATGCTCTCTGCATTAATATGAGTTATATTATTATTAAGAAGACGGCAGACCTGGATGCGGCAGGCAATACGCAGGAGTCTGCGAAAATCTGCAGTACGCTGTATGTCAGAAAGGCATATGATACCGAGGCGGCGCTTTCCGGTATGAAAGTACTGGATCCTTCCGGAAAGGATATGACTTCGGATGTTTTGTCGCTTGATCAGGAGAAGAAAGAGATTCTGGTTACGCTTCCTGAGAATTATACGGAAAATATTTCCCTTCAGGTAGAATTGAAAAATAAAAACGGTTATTTCGCCCTGGACGGTTTGGCGATTGATGATACGAAGGAAAGGACCTTTGATACTTCTGTCAACAGAAAGCTTGTGTACCAGGCGAGGGTTTATGCGGAGGATCATGAAACCTATGAAGATTATACGCTGACGCTTTATAAGCCTTACAGCGTGGATGAAAATATTACTTATTTTGTAGACTGCGGGGATTATAATGTGACGACGGTTTCTAATGGGGATGCATTGGGAACCAATAACAGCGTGACGGAACAATTATACGGACCGGATCCTGTGACGGGAAAAATCTGGGGGCTTCTTGACAAAAATGGGACCGAAAATACCCAGGGCGGTGTTGGAACAGCTATTTTTACGGCATATACATGGGCCAATGAAGCAAATCCGACAGACGGCGCGGCAAAGACAGCTTCTTACCGTTATACCAAGAACCAGTATGAAAATAATATAGAAACCAGATATTTAGATTATGGATTTGAATTGTCGGCAGGGGACTATGAAATTGAGATTGGTTTAAGCGATCCGTGGAGCTGTTCGCAGTACCCTTCCATTTACCTGAATTATAATGATGAAACGAAGGAATTTACAAAATGCCTGCTGGAAGATAAAATTGTCAGCGCTGCTCCGGTAACAGGCGGGTTTACCGTAGAAAAGGATGGCATCGTATCTTTGAATTTCCGGGGGACCGGGGAAAATACAAAGGCGATCAATGTAACCTATATCCTGATCCGTCCGGCAGGAAGTAAAGAAGAAAAACCGGAAGAGAAGTATGAAACCATTTACTTCGTAGACTGCGGTGATTATGATGTGACAACCGCAGCGGAAGGAGATGCCCTTGGAACCAGGAACAGCGTTACCGATCAGGTTTACGGAAAAGATGAAAAGACAGGATATATGTGGGGAATTGTAGACGATACTTCCGCAGAGGACGGACAGGCTCATGACAGCTTTGCCTATGGAGTAAGCACAACGCATACCTGGCCGTTTGAGCAGTTTGCTGCGCCGGAGGATGGTCTTAAGGCAGCGAAAGAGGCGACGAACCGCTATACGAAGAACCAGACAGAGCATGGAATTGACCGGCATCTGGAATATGATTTTGAACTGTCGGCAGGCACCTACCGGGTGGAAGCTTATTTTGTCAATCCGTGGAACGTTTCTTCCCCGGTTACGTTAAAAGCGAATGATACGGTGATTGCAGAAGAAATGGCAGTATCCGGGCTGACGCCTGCAGTGGGGACGGTTACATTAGAGAAAGACGGGATTCTGAAGCTTCTGGCAACCTCCGATGCTGCCTGCATTAATATAAGTTATATTATGATTAAGCAGAAAATAGAAGAGGAACCGGAGCCGGAAGATCCGGAAGAGCCGGAAGGACCAAACGATCCGGAAGATTCCGAAGATCCGGAAGAAAATCCTCCTTCTTCGGGTGGTAATAACAACACGGGCACGCCTTCCCTTCCGGGAAGCACGACAGGAGGCGGTTCTACTGCAGGAAATACAACACAGGGAACAACGGCGGATGATCCTGCGGGCAATGTTCCGGATAATCCTGCAGACAGTACAGAGCCGACCGTAACGGAAACTTTACCGGACGGCACTATTGTAGAAACGGTGACAGAAACCGGAGCGGATGGAACGAAAAAGGAAACCGTTACAAAAACGAAGCCGAACGGCACCGTAGCATTGGTTGTAAAAGAAGAGCGGGCGGACGGTTCTTCCAAAGAAACAAAAGAAGTGAAAGCGGACAATGGAACGACGCTGATCTCTTCTGTGGAAACAGATAAAGAAGGAAACTCCAGCGTAGACGCAGTCATTCAGACAGGAAACACCGAAAATAATACGGTTGCGATTCCGGCGGAATTGCTGGAAGAAGCAGCGGAAAGCGGAAAGATCAGCAGCGTTGTTGTTGCCATTACGGAAACGACGATTTCTTCTTCCAAAAAACCGGCAGGAAATATGGAGGTCAGGGTTACGATTCCTTCTGTTGACGGTATTGGAGTGGAGAAAGTAGTCCTCGACAAAAACGGCATTGCGGAGGCAAAGAAGGCGGGAAAAGCTGTAAAGATAGAAGTCGTTACAGGAGAAGGCCAGGCAGAAAAGTATGCTGTTACCATTCCTGCAAAGCAGCTTGCAAAGATCGGCAGCGATGCAGCAGAATGGAATATTGCTGTTAATAACAATACCGTTGATAATCTTGCGGATGCTTCCCAGAAGAATGTTATTACAAAAACGCTGGATGCAAGCAAGGCAGAGAAAGCAAAGACCTGTGTGGTATCCGTAGCAGAAAATAATAATGGCAGCGTCGGAATGAAAGTGGAGATTCCTGTGACTGGAAAAACAACCATTTCTGCCGGGGCGAACGTTTATGTGTACCAATATAACGCAAAAACAGGGAAACTGGAGGAAGCGGCAAACTCAAAGAAAAAGCTTTCTTCGGATGGAACGGTGATGATTGAAGCGGCAGGCAGTACAGATTATGTGGTATCCGCAAAGAAATTGAAGGGAGCCAATGTCATAACGATCAAAGAAGGCATTTCTGTAAAGGCTGCCAGGAAGACCGTAAAGAAAGGAAATACCACGAAAATAAAGGTTTCTCTTCCGGCTACAGTCAGCAAAAAATCAAAATTTGGCACAGAAAAGGCAGTGATTACGTATAAGTCCGGCAATAAAAAAATAGCTTCGGTTTCATCAGCCGGGAAAATTAAAGCAAAGAAAAAGGGCTCCGTCATGATTACGACAGTGATTAAGCTGGAAAGCGGACAGAAAATAACCAAAAAGAAAAAGATTACCATAAAATAAAAATTTCTGGAAAATGGAAAGAAAAAGACCCGGCTCTGCCGGGTCTTTTTTGGGAGTGTCAGAATGTTCCAATCTTTAATATGCCTTTCCCCAATATACCATAGTTTTTGCAGGTTTCCCGCAGCAGACGCAGTTTTCGGAAATCTTTTCCTGTTCAAACGGCATACAGCGGGAACTGGCTCCGGTTTCTTCTTTTATTTTCAGCTCGCAGGCTTCGTCGCCGCACCACATGGCTTTGATAAAGCCCTGCTTTGTGGAGACAATTTCTTTGAATTCTTCCGTGGTATGCGCTGTATAGGTATGTTCGTCCCGGTGCTTCCTTGCGCGCTCCAGCATTTCCTTTTGGATTCTGTCAAGAAGCTCGGAAAGCTTTGCTTCCAGCTCGTCCAGGGAAACGATGGTTTTTTCGCGCGTATCGCGGCGGACAAGCACAGCCTGGCCTGCCTCGATATCTTTTGGCCCGAGTTCCATGCGGACAGGAATGCCGCGCATTTCCTGTTCGCTGAATTTCCAGCCCGGCTTTTTGTCGGAATCATCCAGCCCGACACGGAAATTCCGGGAAAGGGCTTCTTTGATTTCCACCGCTTTTTCGAGGACGCCCTCTTTATGCTGCATCACAGGAATTACCATCACCTGTACCGGAGCGATTTTTGGCGGGAGGACAAGCCCGCTGTTATCTCCGTGTACCATGATGACAGCGCCGATCAGCCTTGTCGTCATGCCCCAGGAGGTCTGGTGGACATATTTTAAGGTGTTGTCTTTATCAGTATATTGGATATTGAATGCCTTTGCGAAGCCGTCGCCGAAATTGTGGCTGGTGCCGGACTGGAGCGCCTTGCCGTCGTGCATAAGCGCTTCAATCGTATAGGTGGATTCTGCTCCGGCGAATTTCTCCTTGTCCGTCTTGCGCCCCTTAATCATAGGGATGGCAAGAACCTGTTCGCAGAAATCCGCATAGACATTTAACATCTGGATGGTGCGTTCCTCTGCTTCTTCGGCCGTTGCGTGGGCGGTGTGGCCCTCCTGCCATAAAAATTCTGTCGTGCGCAAAAACGGGCGCGTAGTCTTTTCCCAGCGGACGACGGAGCACCACTGGTTATATAGTTTTGGAAGATCGCGGTAGGACTGCACAATATTTGCATACAGGTCACAGAACAATGTCTCGGAAGTAGGGCGCACGACAAGGCGTTCCGGGAGCGTTTCTGTACCGCCCTGCGTGACAAGGGCTACTTCGGGAGCGAACCCTTCCACATGATCTTTTTCTTTCTGTAAAAGGCTTTCCGGAATAAACATCGGCAGATAAACATTTTCTACCCCGGTTTCCTTAAAGCGCGCGTCAAGTTCTTTCTGGATATTTTCCCAGATGGCATAACCGGCAGGCAGTAAAATCATGCAGCCTTTTAAACTGGAATAGGCGCAGAGCTCTGCCTTTTTCACGACGTCCGTATACCACTGGGCGAAATCCTCTTCCATGGAAGTGATTGCTTCCACTAATTTTTTTTCATTTGCCATAATCAATACCAAGCCTCTCTAATATCATTTATCTTGTAACAGTCATATGCAGCCGATTCCTTTTGCCGGGGACGGGCAGGCTGTTACCTTATCCTACTGAATTGTAAGATACGGGTAAGTGTTTGTCAAGGGAGCAAATGAGATATTGACAAGCGGGAAAATGGGATCTATCCTATATTTAAGGTACGATATTGCCAAATGATTAAAAAGAAAAGAAAAAATTTGAGGAGAGCAGGCTATGCTAAAGAAATTGTTGGTTTATACAAATGAAAACTGTATCGGTTGTAATAAATGTATCAGTGTATGCAGCTGTCCTGGCGCCAATGTCTCGATTGAGGACGAAGAGAAAAACCATATCTGGGTAGATGGGAATAAATGCGTTGCCTGCGGCGCCTGTTTTGATGTCTGTGAGCATGGCGCAAGGGAATTTTATGACGATACCGAACGTTTTTTCAGGGATCTGGCAAGAGGAAGGAAAATCTCGCTGCTGGTTGCGCCTTCCTTTAAGGCAAATTATCCAGAGGAATATGAAAGCGTGCTCGGGGGCCTGAAAGCGCTTGGCGTCCACCATATTATTAATGTTTCGTTCGGGGCAGATATCACGACATGGGGATATTTGAATTATATGAAGAAATACAATTTTGCCGGAGGCATTTCCCAGCCCTGCCCTGCAGTGGTCGGATATATCGAAAGACATCTGCCGGAGCTGATACCGAAGCTGTTTCCGGTGCAGAGCCCTTTGATGTGCGCCGCCATTTATGCGAAAAAAGAGATGGGCATCACGGATCGGTTCGCCTTTTTAAGCCCCTGCATTGCGAAAAAAATGGAAATTGACGATCCGAAGAACAAAGGGTATGTTTCTTACAATGTGACGTTTGACCATCTGATGAAATATGTGCGGGAGCATAATATCCGGGGAAAGCTCAGCACGGATGAGGTGGAGTATGGGCTTGGCTCGATTTATCCGATGCCGGGCGGCCTTAAAGAAAATATCTGCTGGTTTTTGGGAGAGGATATCTTTGTCCGCCAGGTGGAAGGGGAAAAGCATCTTTATCATTATCTGGAGCAGAATAAGAACAGGATTAAGAATGATCAGACATCCTATCTGTTTTTGGATGCCTTAAACTGCAGATCGGGATGTATTTACGGGACAGGCTGTGAAGCGGAAAAATCAGAAGATGACAGTGTGCTGGAACATCTTTTCCAGATCCGGGAGGATTCCAAGAAGGAAGATAAAAACAGCGCATGGGGAAAAGGGCTGTCCCCGGAGAAACGGCTGGAAAAATTAAATGAGCAGTTTTCCCATCTGCGCCTGGAGGATTATATGCGGGAGTATACGAACCGCGCCGTATTCCGCCAGTATGAATATCCGTCAGACGAAGAGAGAGAACAAATTTTCCTGGAAATGAAAAAATATACGAAGGAAGAGCGTAAGATTAACTGTTCCTACTGCGGGTATGAATCCTGCGGGCAGATGGTGGAGGCTATCTATAATGGATTTAACAGGCGGGAGAACTGTATTTATTATAATAGGAGAGTTTTGGAGGAGCAGAAGGATGCGGCGGAGCTTGCCAGCCAGGAGATTGAGCAGGCAAGCCAGTTAAAGTCGGATTTCCTTGCCAATATGAGCCATGAAATCAGGACGCCGATGAACGCTGTTATCGGCATGACGGAAATGGCGCTCAGGGAGGAGATTTCCCCTGCTGCCCGCGATTTCCTGCACCAGATTAAATCTTCCGGCAGGGAGCTTTTGACGATTATTAACGATATCCTGGATTTTTCCAAGATCGAGTCGGGCAAGTTAGAGATTATCCCGGTGGAATATGAAACCATGTCGATTGTGAATGATGTCGTCAATATCATTATGACGCGTATCAAGGAAAAAGACGTGGAGCTCATTCTGGATCTGCAGACGGATATCCCGAGACTTTTGTATGGGGACAATATCCGCGTTAAGCAGGTGTTAATCAATATTGCGAATAATGCCGCAAAGTTCACGAATGAGGGCAGGATTAAGATCAGCGTGGACTATACGCAGAAAACAGAAGACGAGCTGGAAATGTGCGTTTCTGTAGAAGATACCGGGATTGGCATTAAGCCGCAGGATTTAAAGAAGCTGTTTGTGTCTTTCCAGCAGGTTGACAGTAAGCGCAACCGGAGTGTGGAAGGCACGGGGCTGGGGCTTGCGATCTCCAAAAACCTGATGAAAATGATGGGTGGGGACGTCAGTGTAGAGAGCGAGTATGAAAAAGGAAGTATTTTTTCCTTCCATTTTCCACAGAAAATCGTTGACAGGGAACGCAGTATCTTTGTGCCGGAACCGGAAAAGAAGGTGGTTGCCGGAGTGATGAAAAGCGTTTATGTGCGGGAGCAGTTGATCAAAGACTGCGGCAGATTAGGCGTGGAATACAGGGACGCGGTATCGCCGGAAGCTTTCCTGGAAATACAAAGGGCAGATGACAGGGAATATTTTTTAATTATAGAAAAACCGTTATTTACGCCGGAATGGGAGAAGCTTGCCGAAGAAGAAACAGAGATAAAGACCGTACTGCTGACAGAGTTCTTTGATTTGGAGCACATCAAAGAAAAACATCTTCTTGTGATGAAAAAACCGCTGTTTGCCTTGAACCTTGCGACGCTTCTCAGGCATGAGGAGCTGCACTACGGAGGGAATGAGGAAAAGAACGGGGAGTTTGACTACATTGCCCCAGATGCGGATATCCTTGTCGTGGACGACAATGCGGTGAATCTGACGATTGTAGAGGGGCTGTTAAAGCCGCTGCAGGTCAAGATCCAGACGGCGCTCAGCGGAAAAGAGGCGATTGAGAAAATTTCCATGCACCACTATGATCTTGTTTT
>CANREH010000135.1 GCA_947629585.1 uncultured Lachnospiraceae bacterium
GTGAGCGAAAGCAAAAACGAACATACATTCCCTAGAACAGATTGAAAAAATGTCCTTGACAAGGGGTACAATTTAATTTCCTACCTCACTTTCTGAAGCCTTCCGGCATCCATTTTCATACACCTCATCGCACAGAACCTCAATATCCTCCCGGTTGCGGCTTGCGAGCAGGATGCAGGTGCCGGGCTCTTTTATCGACCTCCGTACCAGACTGACAAAGCAAAACACGGCTATGGGCTCAAAAGCATCCAAAAAGTGGTCAAGCCTCCTGTTTTCTGAATCAGCAGAGCTTACCACAGACAGGCTGAACGCGGCACAGACATCAAAACAGATGCCGCCTTTTTTCTACCCCTGCTCACTGATATACAGCCCGATCCGGCTCTGCAGCTCCTCCGCCATTTCTTCCGCCGTCTTCTCATCATCCAGATCATAGACAATCTCAAACATCCTGCCTCCGCTTGGCATATACCGGGTATCCGCCAGTTCAATGATGTCCATGATATTTTTCATCTGCCTTTTCGTTATTGCATATCCCGGCACCATGCTTGCATAAACATAGTCATAAGGGCAGTGGTTCCCTTGTTCGTCCCTGTAATAATATTTCCCTTTTTTATTTTTATACTCCTTTTCCGTCATGGCGCAGGCCTTCTTATACTCAAACTCTGATTTTACCATGGGAAACCCCTGAAAATATGTTAAGTTCTCCGCCCTTTTCCAAAGGCTGCTCAGTAACTGCCATGCCCCTTCTTTCTTATCGGAGGATGCCAGCACCACGAACTGGCTCGGGAAGTCCAGGGCCACCCCGTTTCCGGAATCGGTCGGCAGCCCGATAAACTGCAGATCATTTTTCTCAAGCGCATACCGATCATATTCATTGATCCCGATATATTCTACTAAATCCAAAAGTTCAAACCCTGCCATCCGGTATTGCCATACGAATCCCACATCCGATTCTACGCTTTCCCTGTCCTCCAGAAGCTCTTTGAGCATCCCCATATGCCGCGCAAAGTTCCCGTCCTGGAAATGGACCTCCCCGGTGGAAATATCCACATACTGCCGATAGGAACACTGGAATGACCGCAGCCATGTGCCGACCGGCCCGCTGTGATTAAAATTACTGAAAACCGTTTTTTGGGGCTGCTGCCCGCATATCCGCGCATAGTCCTCCCAGTTCCAGGTGAGCCTGCCTCCCAGCACCTTCCTGCTCCCGATTGCGCAGCAGAGGTAGAACACAGGCGCAAACCTTGTCAGTTTCCCGTCTGTCTCAAGCAGTTGAAGCGGCTTCTCCATCAGATCCTCCGCCCCGATGATCGGGTCCGCCTCCAGATACGGGCGCAGATCCTCCAGCGCCCCTTTTTTGTCCAGTACATCCAGTAAATCCACAGGCCGCTGATCCATGCCTTTCTCACCAACGTTTTCGGACACCTCAATAATATCCGGCGCATTTCCCGTGGCGATGTCAATATTCAGACGCTGTTCCGGATTTTCATAATTCTCATAGGAAACCAGCTTTGCATGGTATTCCTCCTGGGAACTGTTAAACGCATTGATAAACTCCTGCATACTGTCCCTTTTTTTCAGCGTCGCCACAATAATCTGGCTGTCATCCTTCCCCGCCTGATCCGACGGCGCTGCATCTTCCGCAATCCGGTACAGCACCCCCTCCACTCCTGCGAAAAACACGCCGTTTACTCCCCCGGCACAGGTAAGGTATTTCTCCAGGATCTCGCTGTCCGCCCAGGAAAACAAAAGGTCGCAATTCCCCTTTCTGCACCCGTAAATTCCATCGGAATTCTCCAGATAAACGGTATAAACCTCATCTGCCGATAAAAACAGGTGGTTAATGCCGCCGGAAATTTCCAGTGGGAAAGAAGCTGTCTTTTTCCCTGTTTCCGTGTCCCACAGATCTACGGCATTCCCTCCAGAAAGCGCCAGGGTATCCCCGTTAATATCCAGTGCAAACGACACGGCGGAGACAATTTCTCTCCCCTTTTTACCGTCATGGTATACCACAAATTTCTGCTGATCCTCGGTAGCCGCTTCTTTTTCCATGTCCAATGCGGCAGACCCTGTTTCTGCTATCGGCATGGCTTCCTTTTCAATTTTCCCGTTTCCCTTCTGGTATTCCGCCGCCATGAACTGCGTTTTATATTCCCCGTCTTCTGTTTTGGGAACCTTTAAAAGCAGCCGGAAATTTCCTTTCCCGTCTGTGGCAAGGTCAGAAACCGTCCCTTCCAGATTCTCTATCTTCTCCCATTCCTGATCTTTCCCGTCAAGCCCCATGCTCCCAATCCAGATCCCGTCTTCCCTGCTTCCTGCGAAGTAAGCCCGATCCTTTGTACAGCAAACAGCCGTGATCCTGCTAAGCTCCTGCTCTGTCTCCACCTTTTCTATGGAGAGCTTCCCAAACCCTTTCTCTTTCTCTTCCTCTTTCCCGCAGCCTGCGGCGCACAGCAGCGCCAGGAAACAGAAAAGGAACAGGATTCCCTGTCTTTTTCCCATATCTCCAGCCTCCCAACACGGGACGGGTCAGCCCGTCCCATACTTCTTTCCTTTGATAAATGTTAACGTGAAATGGTAAATGTCACATTCGCCGTTGTCTGAGTATATTTATAAGTGCCATCTTCATAAAATGTTGTAGCACAATATACATTTTTAGGTTCCTTTGTTTGTGTCCCGCTATCCGTTACCTGGGCTTCCTCTGGTGTTTCCGCTGCCTTCACAGCCTTTCCTGCAGTTGTAACAGATGCTGCTGCCACTACTTTCAGCCGGCACCGTCCGTGACTACTTTAAAGCAGGCAGCCTCACGAACCCAGAAAATAAATACTGCAGCAAAAGATAAATCCCTATTCCATATACACTATATCCGATCAGACGCATTACATTTAAGTAAAGGACAGATGGATTCAATTCTTCTTCATATTTCCATGAGTTCAGAAGAAAAAACAGCTTTGGATTGTTTACAAAAATCCATCCCAAAAAATCTAAAATAGCTATAACCATAATAGCAACAGGGGAATTTCTTGCATAAACTGCCCATATAAAATTTTCTATCAATGCCAGTTCTTCCTCATCATTGAAACCTGTCACACCAGAACCAATCTGATATCTCCTTCCATCCTCTGAACAAATTTCTGCATGAAAGCCATTGTCTTTATATCCGGATACAAAAAAAGTATATACTGCCCCATGAAAATGGATTGTATTTGCTTTAATGGCAATAGTCTCTCCTTCAAACATCTCTCCACTTGCAACAGTGTAAAGATTAACGTTGTCTAAATGGAAGGAATACCCATGATAATGATAATCCCTTTTCAACACTACGAATACAAATAATAATAGCAATTCCAAAATAATAATCAGTGTCATTATCTTTCTTTCCACAAATCATCTTCCTTTTTGGCTCCAAAATTTTCATAATACAAAAAACTATGCATCCACAATTACCCTTAAAGAGCCTAAAAAGGACATCATATTTAATCGGTATCCAAGCATGGTTTCTTGCTCATCTCCTGTATGCTTTTAAATAAATAGTTTTAATTAGAAAAACCGTAATTTCTTCGGGTACAGGAACACAGGATATTAAAAGCCATCAGCAGTAAGAATACCAGAAGAAAAATGCCGGCGTCATTTCCAAAATCCCAGGAAACCGCCGCCAGCAGTTTCTGTACATTTTCTATGCCGGCAATCCGCTTTCGGAAAAAAATGACAACAACGGAACTTGTCATAAACCCGGATAAAAAATCCCAGAGTTCATATGTAAATTCATATAAAATTATTTGAAGGTCCCGATAGCCCAGGCAGGAAAGAAGGCGGCGGGTACGCGCCCTTGCCTTTGCTTCAAGGGCAGCCAGATGGTATATTAAGACGCACAGGCCTCCCACAAGCACACCAAGGGCAAGCTGTGCAACCTGCACGGCGGCAGTAAATTCTTCCAGCAAAAAACCGTTTCCTAAAAATATGCTGTTAACATCCCCTTTTTCCGTGCTCCCTGAGATCATGATAAGGGCCTCTTCCAGATAAAGGCAGACAAAAAGCCCGAATGTATCCGCAGCCAGCACTGCTGCGCGGAACAAAAACCTCAGCTTTGCCATTTTTTTCTCCCTCAATGTCAAAAACATGGCCTGCCCTGCCCCCTTCTGCCGCACCTATCATCCGGATATCTTTTCCAAATAAAATATTTCATCCGCATATTCCTTCATAACCTCATTGTGTGTGACGGCTATCACGGTTTTCCCCTTCCCTGAAAGAGCCTTTAAATGGCTGAGGACATTCCTTTCATTGTCACTGTCCAGGTTCCCCGTCGGCTCGTCCGCGAGGATGATCTCCGGATCGTTCGCCAGCGCCCTTGCGATGCATACCCTCTGCTGCTCGCCGCCCGACAGCTCCCCGGGGTAACGCTTTTCCATCCCTCCCATCCCGAACATGCCCAGCAGCTTTCCAATCCTTTCCCCATATTCCTTTCTGGGGATGTCTTTATTGATTTTCATGGCAAGGATAATGTTCTCAGCCGCATTTAATTTCGTGTTCAAGTAATGATCCTGGAACACAAAGCCGATATGCCTCATGCGCATATATGCCCTCTCGTCACTGGCAAGGCCCGCGGCCGCCTCCCCGCCTATCAGGATCTCCCCGCTGTCGGCCTCGTCAAGAAGCCCGATGAGATTCAATAACGTACTCTTTCCCGCGCCTGACACCCCATAACCGCATAAAATTTCCCCGCCTCAAAACGATAGGAGATATTTCTAAGCACAGGCACGCTTTTTAAAAAAGACGAGGCATAGGATTTCCCCACCTCTTTCAGCTCCACTGAAAATTCCATGTCCTTCCCTCCCGTTTTTTTCTGTAATCCTTTCCTTTCATTCGGAATGAAGCGCCTCTGCCGCCGTCATCCCCGCCAGGCACCGGTATCCGCGCCAGAAGCCTGCCAATGGGACGCCGAAGGCTGTCAGGAAATAGAAAAGAACTAGGTGCGGCCTGACGGAAAAAGTCAGCCCAACAAAGTACAGGTTCATGCGATGGAGCACATGCCACCGGAAAATGCCGAAAGCAGCCAGACCGGCAAGCGCTGACAGGCAGACTGCCTTCCCGGAGGAGGCAAGGGATTCCTTCAGCAGAAGGTTTCTGATATCCCTGTCCCGCCAGCCGATCGCCTTCAGGATGCCGAATTCCCTCCGCCGCTTGTAGACATTGTCTTCCGACACATAAACCACGTTGCTGATGCTGTTAAATACAAAAAAGAAAACGATAAAATTCCCCGCCAGCACCATTCCTTCCAGGAAATAAAACACCACCGCCGGAAAATTGACGGGGTACAGCGTGATGATGCCCGGAAATTCCCGCCTCAGGCTCTCCCTCAGCGCAGTTATGGATTCCATATCCTCAGCAATGGCCTGAAAATAGATCATGTAGCTTTTCTCTTCCCTCCCGTATTCATCCACTGCCGACATATGGAAATCCAGGAAATCAAGCATTTCCTGCCGGACATGGTCGCTGATGTAGCACACGCCCGGCTGCCCCGCCTTCCGGTTGTCAAAGACGCCCACTATGCGGAAGGAATATTCCTTCCCTTCCTCCTCGCTTTTCCTGATCGTCCCGGTGAGGGTCTTCCCTATATACGGCTCCATGTCGGTGATTTCCATGCCCGTTTTGACATCGACGATCCCATAGGCGCTCACATTGGTGTATTTCCCCACAATGATCTCATCATCCGCCAGCCCATCAATCCTGCTTTCCATGTAAGGCTCCATAACATCCGCACTGTACGGCTCCGCATGGATGAATGCCTTCTCGCTCCCGCCGAACGGCTCCCCGTCCAGGGAAAGCCTGCGCAGCCCGAAGTAATCATCATAATTAAAACACGCCAGCACCCCTTCCTGCCCCTCAATGAACGTCCTCACCTCGCTGTCGTCAAACTCTCCCTCCAGATATCCCGCCTGCAGCGTCCTGTTCTCCAGGTAATTCCTCATGCAGCCAACGACAAAATCTTTCAATCCCCCGACACAGCCGTTCACCATAATCAGGAGGAACAAAGACACGGAAAGCACTGCCGTGTTCTTCCCGGCGGAAGCGTTTTTTTTCTTTTTATTCCTTCCCATTTCCATAAGCTCTCCTTAAGCGTGAGGCATCCCGTTTTTATATTACATTGATGTAAGCCTCATCAAGGGTAATGTCCGTATTGGAACAGATATTATCTGCATCATAATTTGACAACGTATAATAAAATGTTCCGGA
The DNA here is from genome assembly GCA_947629585.1 of uncultured Lachnospiraceae bacterium. GTDB lineage: Bacteria > Bacillota > Clostridia > Lachnospirales > Lachnospiraceae > MGBC100174. The sequence goes on from CANREH010000135.1 coordinate 6,235, forward strand.
CAATGACTCATAATTTCCGCTGCTGTAATATTTCACTGTTGTTATTCCAATTGTCCATACCTTGTCCGAGCTCCAAAAAACCAGCCCTTTCCTCCTTCTGTCTGCATATACATTGCCTGCTTTTGTGACTTTTATCGGATGCAGGCTGATTAAATGCTCTTCATTTGAAGAAGTAATATTGTCTGTAGACAATACATGGTTATTATCCACGACCGCTGTGGAATCGGTAAAAAAATGGTGCAAATTCCTCGCATATATGCCAAAGTCTGATAACATTTCCAAATCCACAGGTGCCGCTTTTATACTTATCCCTGTTCCCGGCACTGCGATAACTGCTGTCATCATGGCAGCCGCAGCTGCTGCTGTGATTTTTCTTTTTATTCTTTTTCCTAATTTTTCCATAAATAAGACCCTCTTTTCTTAAAATACAGTTTCTTTCTCCAATAACTTTACAGTTTTAAACTCTAACATGAAAACTACCGCATATCAAAATAAAAACTAAGCCCTATAAAGGAAAGCCCCAGCCAAGGCAGCCATTCTCCCAGTATATTTTTGCCCCAATGATACTGCGGATTGTCGTACTTTGTATTTTCACAATCCAAAAATAACTCATTCCGCACATTTTTCTGCGAAAAATGTTTTCTTTTTGGTGTTTTTTTGTCTCATAGAAATAACGCCATTTTATAACTTTACAATTTCACTTTTATATTGCAAAATTCTCAATTATCAGTTTGTTCTTATAGAATACTAACAATTTAATTTGTATTTTACGACTTTCTCCTTCCAAGTTTCCAGCTTGCTAAAAGGGGAAAGCCTTTTCTGTCTGGCGGAGTATCTTCTAACATCTGTCTCACCTCCCAATCATGGCATAGAAAGCTTTCCATTCATGCAATATCTATATTTACATAATATACAAAATACTATTTTTTGTCAATAGTATCTTATCTAATATAGTATTTATTTTTCAAAAATTTATGGTATAATATAATTTGAGGTCTGACTTGAGGAGAGACCCAACGAAGTTGGTGGGGGAGTTCTAATAGAAATGCTGCCAATAGCCGCTCATCTCAGCCAGCCCGGAAAAGGAGGATTGTATTATGAAGGATCGGAAAGACAGGAAAACTGCGGGCTATTTCCGCCAGCTTCGGAAACAGCTTGTTCCGCACCCTGACAAAAAGCGTTTTCTGGCAGACCTTAAGAATCAGGTAGACAAATATCTGGAAGAAGACAGCCTGCGTGATATCGAGGATGTCCGTTCCCATTTTGGAACGCCGGAAGAACTCAATGAGTATTTTATGAACACTCTGGATGCTGACACATACCGCCATAAAGTTTATTTCTCTCGTTTTTTCAAGGTATGCTTTGTCCTTTCCATAAGTATCGTTCTTGCCGGTGTCCTCTTTGTTGTCCATGATTACCAGACAAGCAAGCCTGCAACTATAATAACAGAAACCACAACAATCATTGAAAAGGAGGATCTTCCTTATGAAGAATAATTTATTAACAATAACCGTTTTTTCTCTGCTGCTCTCTGCGCTTTCCTGTCCTGTGCCTGCCCATGCGCAGCTGGCAGAACAAAGCATATTGATGGAAAGGTTTCCATTATCCAAAACAGGAAAAGGAGATTATATGCTAAGGAGCGGTTATGGTTCTTAACAATCAACGGGATATGTTTAAAAAAGGCTGTGTCGAGCTGGTGATACTTGCGG
>CANREH010000136.1 GCA_947629585.1 uncultured Lachnospiraceae bacterium
AGTTATTTATGGGCACACCGGCTATATTTTAGCCGGTGTAGTGCTCGTTAGTCCGACTGCAAGGCTGAACTGTTACCTTACTTTTTGCTTTTTTCTTTTCCCTCGATTTGGATAGTCCTCTGTGGGGAGCGTTTCTTCCTTCTAAAAGACACTAAAAGACTAATTGCAGAGAATCCCTTGTATTTTGTCCTGTTTTGTATTAAAATATTAAGCTAAGATTTGTAACCATTCAGCTATCACCACATTTACACAAAAAGGAGGATATGAAATGAAGCATATCATCAGCCCTCTTGATCTTTCCATCGAAGAACTGAATGATCTGTTGGCTCTTGCGACAGACATCAGTAAACAGCCGGAACGTTATTCATCCGTCTGCAAGGGAAAGAAGCTTGCAACTTTATTTTATGAACCCAGTACCCGAACCCGCCTGAGCTTTGAAGCTGCCATGCTTAATCTCGGCGGGTCCGTTTTAGGTTTCTCCGATTCCGCTTCCAGCTCTGTTTCCAAAGGAGAAAGCGTCGCCGATACCATCCGGGTCATCTCCTGCTATGCGGATATCTGTGCCATGCGGCACCCGAAGGAAGGCGCCCCTATGGTTGCCGCCCAATTTTCCAGAATCCCGGTCATCAACGCCGGAGACGGCGGGCATAACCACCCGACCCAGACACTCACCGACCTTTTAACCATCAAGGAATTAAAAGGAAGCCTAAGCGGGCTGACTATCGGCTTATGCGGCGACCTGAAATTCGGACGTACCGTCCATTCTCTTATCAACGCTATGGTGCGTTATCCTGACAACAGGTTCATCCTGATTTCCCCGGAAGAATTAAAAATACCGGATTATCTCCGGCAGGAAGTGTTAATTGCTAATAACATCACGTTCAAAGAAGTCCAGCAGCTGGAGCCTGTCATGCCGGAACTGGATCTCCTTTATATGACAAGGGTTCAAAAGGAACGCTTTTTCAACGAAGAAGACTATATCCGCCTGCGCGACAGCTTCATTCTTGACAGTGAAAAAATGACCCATGCCAGGAAGGACATGCTGGTACTCCACCCGCTCCCTCGCGTAAATGAAATATCCGTAGAGGTTGACAATGATCCCCGCGCTGTCTATTTTCAGCAGGCTCAGTACGGCGTTTATATCCGTATGGCGCTGATCATGACATTACTTGGATTGGAGGTAAAATAATGCTAAGAATTGAAGGAATTAACAATGGAATTGTCATCGACCATATCAAAGCAGGACGAGCTATGGACATTTACCAGTACCTGCAGCTTGAAAAATACGACTGCAGTGTTGCCATTATCAAAAATGCCAAAAGCAATAAATCCGGGAAAAAAGATATTATCAAAATTGAAGACTCTCCTAATTTAGAAATTGACATCGATATTCTCGGCGTCCTCGATCCTAATATTACCGTAAATTATATCAAAAATGCGGAAATCGTGCAGAAACGCCATCCAAAGCTGCCGGAAAAAGTAACGAATATTATCCGCTGCAAAAATCCCCGCTGCATCACTTCCGAAGAACGCCAGATCCCCCATATTTTCAAATTAACCAATCCAGAAAAAAATTTATACCGCTGCATTTACTGCGAGCAGAAATATAAACGTCCGTAAAAAATTCCAAACAACTTTCTATCACTAAAAAAGATACTGTATCATTTGACACCGCAGACGGAAATCCGTCCAGGCACTTAACAAAGGAATGATACAGTATCTCTATACATCAGACATCGGCTTTTATACCACCAGAACTCCTCCTGCAAACAATGCAATCAGCACAATTCCCAGCAGTATCCGGTAAACGCCAAATACCTTAAAATCGTTTTTCTTAATATAGCCCATCAGAAATTTGATTGCCACAATGGAAACAAGAAATGCGGAGACCATCCCAAGAAGCAGCGTTATCATCTCATTCCCTGCGATTCCCGTTCCCGCTTCTATGGAATTTTTTACAAACTTTACCATCTTCAATAAACTGGCCCCAAACATCACCGGAATGGCAAGGAAAAATGTAAATTCCGCCGCCACATAACGGGAAGTCCCCATCAGAAGCGCCGCAATAATCGTGACACCGGAGCGGGAAGTCCCCGGAATCAGCGCAAGGAGCTGCGCAATCCCAATCCCAAACGCTATCGAATACGAAAGCCCTGACAGCTCCGTAACCCGCACCTCTTTTTTCTTTCCCTCCACCCAGAGGAACAGGACACCGTATAAAATCAGGGTAACGGCAATCGTCGGGCAGTTGTAAAATATGGCGTCAATCTTGTCGTCAAACAAAATCCCAATCACGGCCGCCGGAACACAGGCAATGATCACCTTTAACCACAAATCTATCGTTTCCCTGGATTCTTTGGCACGCTTCCCCTTTGCCCAGGGATTCAGCTTGTTAAAATACAGGACAAGCACCGCAAGGATTGCACCAAGCTGGATGACGACATCGAACATTTCCATAAATTCATCGGATACTTTTAATGGAAGGAACTGCTCTAAAATAATCAAATGCCCCGTGCTGCTGACCGGAAGCCATTCCGTGATTCCTTCCACAAGCCCGTAAATAAATACCTTTAAAAATTCAACCTGCTCCACAACATTCCTCCCTAATCCGCCAACCTGACGCTGACACCGCGTTCCTTTAAATACTCTTTCACTTCTCTGATTTCCAGTTCTTTATAGTGAAATAACGAAGCTGCCAGCGCAGCATCCGCTTTCCCTTCTGTCAGGGCTTCATAAAAATGTTCTTTGTTTCCTGCCCCGCCGGATGCAATTACCGGGATCGAGACATTTTCCGAAATCGTCCTGGTAAGCTCCAGATCATATCCGTCTTTCGTTCCGTCACAGTCCATGCTGGTCACTAAAATCTCCCCGGCTCCAAGCTTATCCGCCTTCACGGCCCATTCAATGGCGTCAATGCCCATATCGACACGCCCGCCGTTTTTATAGATATTCCAGCCGCTCCCGTCCGGCCTGCGCTTTGCGTCAATGGCAACCACGACGCACTGGCTCCCAAACTTATCCGCAGCTTCCGAAATCAAAGAAGGGTTCAAAATTGCCGCAGAATTGACGGCGATCTTATCCGCCCCCTCCCTTAAAATAACACGGAAATCCTCCACAGTACGAATCCCCCCGCCCACGGTAAACGGGATAAATACGGTTTCCGCCACGCGCCTTACCATATCCAGTTTGATATTCCTGGCATCCGAAGACGCCGTAATATCCAAAAATACCAGCTCATCCGCCCCTGCCAGGCCATAAGCGGCACCGACTTCCACCGGATCTCCGGCATCCCTTAGATTTACAAAATTAATGCCTTTTACCACACGCCCGTTATTGACATCCAGGCAGGGAATAATTCTTTTTGTAAACATACTGCCTCCTGTTATTCTTTGATCGCTGCAAAATTACGAAGAATCTGAAGCCCGACATCCCCGCTTTTTTCCGGATGGAACTGGCAGGCAAACACATTCCCTTTCTCCACAGACGCATGGATCGCTGTACCATACTCCGTTACCGCCGCAACAGCCTCTTCTTCTTCCGCTTTTAAATAATAGGAATGTACAAAATAAACATACGGCTCTCCTGAAATTCCGGCAAACAGCCTTGCATTTTCTTTGATCTGAATAGAATTCCAGCCCATATGGGGAATTTTCAACCCTTCCTTTGCCGGGATTTTCAGAATTTTCCCTTTTAAAACAGAAAGCCCTTCCACTCCCGGGCTTTCCTCACTCTGTTCAAATAAAAGCTGCAGTCCGAGACAGATCCCAAGAAACGGCTTCCCGGAAAGAATCACTTCTCGAAGTACATCCACCAGGCAGAATCTATCCAGCTTTTCCATCGCATCCCCAAAAGAACCGACGCCCGGCAGGATTACCTTTTCCGCGTCCCGAAGCACTCCCGGCTCTCTGGTAACAACGGTTTCCTGCCCAATATGCTGAAGCGCTTTTTCCACGCTCTTTAAATTCCCTGCATCATAATCAACAATCGCAATCACTGTAAATCCCCTTTCCTTTCGTTCCAGGACAATGCCCGAAACTATCTGTTACCAAAATTATGCGGCATTGGATGCACTGATAACCTGCTTTGTATATTCTTCCGCATCTGAGATTGACAATAATTTATATGCTTTCTTTTCAGAAATATTAAATGCTGACTGTAATTCCGTAAGAATTTCGTCCCTTACATAGTTCACATCGCTTTCAATGCCAAGCGTCCTCGCCTGCTCTAAATATTTCGCGTGCTTATCCAGCCCTTTTAACAGGGAATCCAGCGCTTCCGGATACATCTCCATCGCAAAGTAATTATCAAAGGAATTTAACTGCTTTTCAACAAACATCACCGTCATAACCTGGTTTTTCAATTCTTCATCCGATTTCTTCACTTCCACGCCGTAAATCTGATTATAGGCATTGGTATATTCCTTCTGGCTGAAATAAGCCGCCGCCTTTGCAATACACTGGGAATAGGCATAGGAATTATTTCCCCCGATAATCACAACAGCAATAATAGCAAACGTCACTAAAATAATGCCTGCGCCGACACGGTTAATCCTGGTAGGCGGCTCGTTCGCTTCCTCCTGTTCCCTTGCTTCCTTTGCCGCTGCCTTCTCTGCCAGCTTCTGCTTCTTCTTCTCTTCCTTCTGCGCTTTTTTGGCGTCCTGCTCCGCTTTCTTTACTGCCGCCGCTTCTTCTTTCGCCTTCTGTTTCTCCTGTTTTTCGAGGGCAAGCTCTTCCTTTGTCTTCTTGGCAGCTTTCTTTGCTTCCTTCTCTGCCAGCCGTTCCGCTTCCTTCGCAGCGTTCTTTTCCGCATTTTCATCCGGCACATTTCCAAACAATTTCTGGAAAATTCCTACCTTTTCTGATTTTTCCTTCTGGACCTTTTCTTTTTTCTTTGCCGCTCTTTTCTCTTTAAAATTCTTTTTCTTCTTGGTCTCTTCTTCCGTCCCGTCAGAAAGAAGCTTTTCATCAATGCTTTCAATTCCGGCTAAATCAGGCCGCTCTTCCAGATCCGCGCCGCCGAGGTTTAACACATCCTCGATTTCATCATGGGCTTCTCCTTTTTCCGGAATACTTTCCAAAGCCTCGCTTGCGTCCATCATGGCGTCCAGATCAATGAAATCTTCTGTATTCTCCTCCGCCGGAGCTTCCTCTTCTGCTTCCGATTCTTTGATTTCCGGCTCCAGCTCCGGTTCTGGTTCCTGTTCCGGCTCTGATTCCCCGTCCTCTTTGATCTCCTTTTCCTCAATTTCCTTTTCTTTTAAGCGCTCTTCCTCTGAAAATGTCAGGCTTCCACTCTCGTCAAAACCGTCCATCATGGAAGCAAACATATCTTCTGTTTCATCCGGTCCTTTCTTTTCCGCATTCTTCTGCTCACCGGAAGATTCTCCCGCCCAATCGTCAGAGATATTCAATAAATCATCCAAACCTATCGTGTCTTCTGAGGAATCCAATTCCTGGAAATCTGAAAGATCCATTAAATTATCAAACTCGGAACTAAAATCAGAATCCAATCCATCTGCAGAAAAAAGATCCTCTCCCAACAGATCATTCAAACCATCGTCTGACAATTCTCCTAAATCACCAAGTTCTCCCAAATCGCCAAGCTCTTCTAAATTTTCCAAGCCCAGGCCATCCTGCAAACCCGGCTCCTCTATCTTTTCTGCCATTGCCTTTCCCTCCTTTTAGTGATCCGTTTCTTTTCTCTATTTTAACACATTTTTCAGCATATCACAACCTCCATTGCTCAAATAATTCCCTGCTGTTCACAAAAAACGAAACGGCTCTCTCTGTCAATTCTTTCGGAATATTCGCCAATGTCTCATGAATTCTTATCAAATACGCCTTCTGGTTTAACATCACGGTTCTTTCAAATGCCCACCGGATCAACTGCGGCTGATAAAAATCCGTTCCTAAATCCAGAAGAAGAATCTTCCTATTTAAAGTACCGGAAAGCCATTTTTTATACCGTTCCCAATCCGCTAAATATCCCTGCTCACAATAAGTTTCTTCTTCTCCTGCCCTTAAAATATTAAAAACCGCAGTCTTTCCACATGCCGGACAGACAGGCAGCTTCCTTTCCTCATCCTTTACCATCATCCCATCTCTGAATATCTGCTGAAAATACGGCTCTGCTTCCCAGACCGTATCATTACAATTACTGCTGCACTGCAGTAAAGTTTCTCTTCCGCAGGGTGTCAGGACACGCTCTTTACGAAAACCGGAACAATATAAGCATTCATCTATATTAGTAGAAATAATAAAATAATTTTTCCCCTCCAGCAATCCAGCCAGATTCATCAAAGCCGGATTTTGGATCTTTTTATGAATCTTTTTATAGACAAAATCACATTTTTCATAAAATTCCTGAGCGCTGTCTTCCTGATTTTTTAAAATTTTCCCCATAATATAACTTTTACTGTCCTGAACCGGCTCCTGCTCTTTTTTCTGTACGGTATCAAGTTCTTTTCCAATGCCCACCAGAACCATTTCGGCATCCTTTATTTTTCTTTCTATTTCCCTGCAGATCTCCACATACATTTCAAAATTCCCTGCTTTCCCTATTGCGGCATTCGCCAAATTGACAAGCAAGCTTGTCAGCTTGGCTCATTGCTCGCGTAAATAAAAATGGCACAAATACGAACCTGAATGCTTCATATCTGTGCCATTATAATTCCAGCTCTTACTCCTTAATGCCAATTAAATTATCTACTGCTTCCACAAGCTTTCCAATCTCAGGTTTTGACAACTGAGCATCCGCACCCAGGGATTCTCCTTTTCTCCTCATTTCATCATTGACCAGAGAAGAGAAGATAACAACCGGAATTCCTTCAAACGCTGGGTCATCTTTAATTAATTTCGTCAGGCGGTGCCCGTCCATCTGCGGCATTTCAATATCTGTAATGACACAATGTACCTTTTCATGGACAGTTCCCTCTTTTTTGTATTCCAGGAGACGATTCCATGCCTCTGCCCCGTTCATTGTTGCTGTAATATTCGTATAACCGGCTTTATGTAAGCATCCGGTAATCAGCTTAGAAAGCAGCGCGGAATCCTCTGCAATTAAAATCGGCGATGCATTTCTTGCCCTGCTGCCAATATTTTCAATATCAGAAGTCTTTAACCCTGTCTCTGGACTGATCTCAGAAACAATCTTCTCAAAATCCAAGATAATAATCAAACGGTTATCCAGTTTCACAATACCGGTAGAAACACCGGAATCCGCAGTGCTGATAGTGTCGTCCGGCTTACTGATGTCCGCCCAGGAAATCCTGTGGATGCCCACTACGCTGTGTACATGAAATGCCGTATTTAATTTATTAAAGTTTGTAACAATATACATATCCCTTGCTGAATCAGGAGATGGCGGCAGACTCAAACATTTTTCAAGACTAATGACAGAAATGATTGTATCTCTCGGCATAAAAATCCCCTCAATGCACGGATGTGAGTTTGGTACAGGGGTAGGAGCCTGATATGTCAATATCTCTTTTATCTTCGCAACATTGATACCATAATAGTTCTTTCCTATTGTAAACTCCAATATTTCTAACTCGTTTGTACCACTCTCTAATAAAATTCCTGTTTCCATAAATGTACCTCCCTTGTTTGTAATGCTGTCCTTTATGCTTATATCCCTATTATAGTATAAAATGTCCAAGAAAACAATTAAAATTTATAATATTTTCGTCAAAATATTTATATCTTATTTTCTTTGTTTTTTCGCGTAAAAAAAGTAACAGTTCAGCCATCAGCTCGATTTGGCTGCTTTGCAGCCTGTTTCGCCGCTAAAGCGGCTAAAATCTCGCTTA
>CANREH010000137.1 GCA_947629585.1 uncultured Lachnospiraceae bacterium
TAGGAAATCCCTGCAAACAGGGATGAACCGAAGGGCTGAACAATGTAACCGTGCAAACGAAGGTAGGTACCTGTGAATATCTGACAAGCGGGTACAGGCGAAACGTATATGAGCCGTAAACGCATAAACATAGGACGAATTACAGGAAGCGGAAAGGAGCGGAGCACACAAAGTATGTCAGAGTTGTTAGAAAAGATACTGGACAGGAAGAACATGAATGAAGCATATAAGAAAGTCTGTGCCAATAAGGGAGCAGGCGGTGTGGACGGCATGGAACTGGAAGAACTCGACGGATATATCCGTAAGAACTGGGACAGTATCAGAGAGCAAATCAGGGGAAGAAGTTACAAACCCCAGCCGGTAAGGCGAGTGGAAATACCCAAACCAAACGGAAGCAGAAGAAAACTCGGAATACCGACGGTGATGGACAGGGTAATCCAGCAGGGCATAGCACAGGTAATCAGTCCCATGTGTGAGCCCCTGTTTTCAGACCACAGTTACGGATTCCGTCCGAACAGGAGCTGTGAAATGGCAGTCAGGGAGATGCTTGTGTTCCTCAATGAGGGATATGAGTGGATAGTGGACATAGATTTGGAGAAATTCTTTGACAACGTGCCACAGGATAAACTGATGAGCCTTGTGCATAACATCATAAGTGACGGAGACACAGAATCACTAATACGGAAATATCTGAAAGCAGGCGTAATGGTACAGGGAAGGTATGAGAAAACGGAACAGGGGACCCCACAGGGCGGCAACCTGTCACCGCTGCTGTCTAATATCATGCTGAATGAACTGGATAAAGAGCTGGAAAAACGAGAACTGCGTTTCGTGAGGTACGCTGATGACTGTATAATAGCGGTCAGAAGCGAGGCAAGTGCCAAACGTGTCATGCATTCCATAACGGATTGGATAGAGAGAAAACTTGGTTTGAAAGTAAACGCTGAAAAGACACGCATAACAAGACCACAGAAGCTCAAATATCTTGGATTCGGATTCTGGAAAGAGCCAAAGAGCAGGGAATGGAAGTGCAGACCGCATAAAGACGCTGTGCAGAAATTCAAAAGGACGTTAAAGAAGCTGACAAACAGAAGTCAGAGCATGGCATTTGCGGTAAGGATATAAAGGCTCAACTGGGCAATCAGAGGGTGGATAAACTACTTTGCATTAGGCTCAATGAAAACAGCAATGAATGACATAGACGCTCATTTGCGTACAAGACTGCGTGTAATCATCTGGAAACAATGGAAAGTACCGAAGAAACGCCAATGGGGATTGCAGAAACTCGGCATAAGAAAAGACCGTGCAAGGCTGACGGCATACTGTGGCGACCGCTATCAATGGGTAGTGACGAAAACATGTGTTGTCAGGGCAATCTCAAAAGAGAAGCTATCACAGGCAGGGCTTGTGAGCTGCTATGATTATTACATGGAACGTCATGCTTTGAAGTTATGTTGAACCGCCGTATGCCGAACGGCATGTACTGGTGGTGTGAGAGGGGAGATTCAATCTCCCCTACTCGATAATTTTAAACAATGAAAAAGCGAAAGTGTCATAATTTGGACATGGTGGAAAAGAAATTATAGGTTATTGATGTTCTAAGCAAAATAGCTTATAATTTGAAATGGAGCATATTACATATTGCCTATAGAAACAGGACATATGTTATAACATCAAATAATAATTGATACTGGGGATTAAATAAAGAATGGAACACAATAATACTCTTGATTATTATAACAACTACGCTGACGAATTTTACCGAAGCACAGTAGCGGTTGAATTTACTGCAATGCAGGATTGCTTTTTGAAAAAATTGAAAAAAGGTTCTTATATACTTGATTTTGGCTGCGGATCAGGGCGTGATGCAAAGTATTTTTTGGAACAAGGATATCATGTAGAGGCTACAGATGGCTCAGCGGAGCTATGCAAACGGGCCAGTCGATATGCAGGAATTCAGGTAAAACAAATGCTTTTTGAAGAATTAGCAGTGGCAGACAAGTATGATGGCATATGGGCATGCTCTTCGATACTACATTTACCGATTGATAAATTAGTAAAAGTGATGCAAAAGATGACAACCGCATTAAAGAAAAATAGTATCATTTATACATCTTTTAAATATGGAAACTTTTCCGGTGAAAGAAATGGAAGATTTTTTACCGATATGACAGAAACAACCTTTGCAGATTTGTTACAGGGAGTTGATGGTTTGGAAGTGGAAGAACAATGGGTTTCTTCTGATGTGCGCCCGGAAAGAAGTGGAGAAAAATGGCTCAATCTGATTTTGCGGAAAAGATAAGCTCAGATGGATTGGAAATAGAATATACAGATGTTATGACTGGTGATAAAAATAGAAACCGCTTTTTGTATTACCAGTTAAAGATGAGTATGTTAAAGGCAAGCAAAATTGACATTATTGTTTCTTTTCTTATGGAATCCGGAGTTCGGATGATTTTAAAGGAAAGGAACGTTCTTTTCATCCCAAATCCTACATATTTCACTATGATAATATGGGAGAAATCTATATAGGTTCTTCTAATATTTCCAAAAGCGCGCTGACTTCGGGTGTAGAATGGAATTATCGGTTTAATAGTCTTAGAGATAGGAAAAGTTTTAAACTGTTTTATGCTGTTTTTGTTGATTTGTTTGAAAATCATTCCATTGTGATAGATGACCAGGAACTGACCAGATATTCCAAGAACTGGCATAAACCTGCTGTATCAAAAGACTTGGCCAAATATGATGATCTAGAAGATGTTCCTGATGCTAAGACAGAAATGCTGTTTCAGCCGCGAGGGGCACAGATAGAAGCTTTATACGCGCTGCAGGACAGCAGAGCTGAAGGAGCGACAAAAGGATTAGTATAGGCAGCTACCGGTGTGGGAAAGACCTACTTGGCGGCATTTGATTCTGCTCAATATAAACGTGTCTTGTTTGTGGCTCACAGAGAGGAAATCTTAAAACAGGCGGCAATATCGTTTCGGAACGTAAGGCAATCTGACGATTACGGATTTTTTTACGGAAAACAGAAAGATACAGATAAATCGGTTATTTTTGCATCAGTAGCGACGTTGGGCAGGAATGAATATCTTACAGAAAAATTTTTTGCATCGGATTATTTTGATTATCTGGTGATTGATGAATTTCATCATGCAGTCAATGAACAATATCAGAGGATTGTAAATTATTTTAAGCCGCAGTTTTTACTGGGGCTCACAGCTACGCCGGAAAGACTGGACGGTAAAAATATTTATGAGATTTGCGATTATAATGTACCATATGAAATTTCATTAAAAGAGGCGATCAATAAGGGTGTGTTGGTTCCGTTTCATTATTACGGTATTTATGATGAAACAGATTATTCCTCTTTGCATCTTGTAAAAGGGCGCTATGACGAAAAGGAATTGAATGAAACTTATATTGGCAATGTGAAACGATATGAGTTGATTTATAAATATTATAAGAAATATAGATCTAAAAGAGCGCTGGGGTTTTGTTGCTCCAGAAAACACGCTGAGGAAATGGCAAAGGAATTTTGCAAAAGAGGGATTAAGGCTGTAGCAGTATACAGTAATGCGGGTGGCGGATTTGCGGAAGACAGGGACAAGGCGATTGCAAGATTAAAAGATCAGGATATCCAAGTCATTTTTTCTGTAGATATGTTTAATGAAGGCGTGGATATCGCAGCTCTGGATATGGTAATGTTTTTGCGTCCGACGGAGTCACCTACTGTATTTTTGCAGCAGCTGGGGCGCGGCCTTCGTACCAGTAAAGGGAAAGAGTATTTGAATGTTTTAGATTTTATCGGCAATTATGAAAAAGCAGGGAGAGCGTCTCTGCTTTTGAGCGGTGCAAAAGCTCTGGAAGAAAAAACGGTACATGATTATAGCAGTATAGAATATCCCGATGATTGTATTGTGGATTTTGATATGCGGCTGATCGATTTGTTCAAGGAAATGGATAAGAAGTCTTTATCCATTAAGGAACGTATTAAACAGGAGTTTTACAGGGTAAAAGAGTTGTTGGACGGTAAAGTGCCAAGCCGTAAGGAATTGTTCACGTACATGGATGATGATGTTTACCGGTATTGCGTCAGGCACGCGAAAGAAAATCCCTTCCGAAGATATCTGGATTTTTTAAATGAAATAAATGAACTGTCTGCGGCGGAGCAAGAGGTCTATTCTGGAATCGGCAGAGAATTTCTGACGCTCATTGAAATAACGGATATGCAGAAGGTATATAAGATACCGATTCTGTACAGCTTCTATCATGATGGCGATATCCGGCTTGCAGTCACGGATGAAGATGTGCTGGCAGCGTGGAAAACATTCTTTGATAATGGGACGAACTGGAAAGACTTTGCACCGAATATTTCCTATTCTGATTATAAATCAATGACAGATAAGCAGCATTTAAGCAAAGCAAAAAGTATGCCAATTAAGTTTTTGCGAGCGTCCGGAAAAGGATTTTTTGTTGAGAAAGCGGGGTATGCGATTGCAATCAGGGAAGACTTGGAAGCTGTGATAGGGAATACTGCTTTTAGGGAGCATATGAAGGATATTTTGGAATATCGCACAATGGAATATTATCGCAGAAGATATGAGGAATGATTCAGAACATATGAGATTGTTTTGGAGAAAGGGTGGAATTGAGGTTCCCTAAATAAAATTGTAAAACCTAAAATTGATCATATGGAAGCAGAACTTAAAGAGTTAAAAGAGGCTATGGGAAAATATGGCTTGCTTATGTTTAATCTCATATAAAAGCGCAATATAGTTAGTACAATAATTGTGTGAAACTAGCAGGAGTGAATAATAGGGATGTTTACCAACGGTTATCTAGAAAGTTTCGTTGATGGGATACAACGTATAAAAAATTCGCAAGACGATAGGGAATTTCAGAGGAATGTAAATCTAATATCTGATTATATGAAAAAGCAGCAAATGTCGTTGGAATGTTGGCAGAGATTAGATAGATTATCCTTTTATGAAATCTGTGAATCAGAATCAGAGACAAAGGAGAATAGAGAGCTGGCAAAAGACAGAGTAATTGATTATATAAGAACGTTAATGCAGGGAGATGATGTAATTTTACTTATAGAAGATATTTTAGAAAATTTTTATATGTTTCTTGAAGCATTAAAAGAGAGAACACCACATAAAACGGCCGGAATCAAAAAAGAAATTCTTGATCAAATTAATATAAAAAACGAATATGATATTCCGTTTTTATTATATGCATATTTAAAACCGTTATGCAAGGAAATACGTCAAGAAGTAAATCAAGATACTGGAAATGAAACGGTTCGTGCTGATTTATTGATCGGAGAAAATGTATGTATTGAAGTGAAATACTCAAGAGCCAATATGACAGAAAAGAGCTTGGGTGAAGAGATAAAGGCTGATATGGTACATTATAAGCAGAAAGAAATATATTTTTTTATTTATGATAAGAACAAAATCATAAAAAATATGGAATCTTTTAAAAATGCATATGAATCTATGCTTAATGAGAAAAAAATACATATAATCATACATCAACCGAAGTATCTGTAATATGGGAGATAAGGCGTATGGAAAAAGATGTCTTTTATAATGAAATAAAGGAATTGCTTGCTAAAGGGAGAGAGGGCGCTTATTGGGATTATAAAAGTGATTATGCTGATTGCGTAGAAGATAAGTTGAAGGACATAATTTGTATGGCTAATAATCTTGAAAACAGAGATGCGTATTTGATTTATGGCGCTAATGATGATGGTAGTGTATATGGGATAGAAAATACAAATCAGCCGCGCTTAACGTCTAAGGGATTAGAGAATTTTTTGCGAACGAAACCTTTTGCGGGAGGGTATTATCCACAGACTAGTGTGAAAACTATAAATATCGGAGAACATCAACTTGATGTGGTGGTTATATATAATAGCAGACATACACCTTATTACTTAACAGAAAAATTTGCAAAGTCACATGATTCAAAAAAACATTTATTCCCAGGAGCAATTTATACACGAACGTATGATGGAAACACGCCAACGAATGAGACGGCTAGTATTGAACAGACAGAATATCTTTGGAGAAAACGGTTTGGTTATGATTTGACTCCATATCAAAGAGTATTAATTTTATTAAAACAGACTGAACGATGGTCAGAAGCAAATTGGGATAGTTGTAGGTATAGTTATAATATGGAATTTCCAGAATTTCAAATAGTGGTTGGAAAGTCACAGAATGGATATGAAGACTTGGTGTATTTTTATGATAATAAAAGTATGTTTTACGCATCATTAAAACTTCAGTATCTTTCTACAACATTATATGAAACGGAATTATGGTATATGGATGAAGCGAGATGCCGTATTACGGCACCTGATAAAAAATATATAGATAACCAACAAATCTTTCAATGGCGGTCATTTCCTGAGGTAAGTTCAAATTCAAACAGTTTATTGGAATATGTACTCTGTAAAATTCTGCGGGCGGCATCTGCAACATCAGTATTAAATTGATAATAGGGTCTGATAGGACCGAGTTCAATATATGGATCCTCCGGGATGTTTAGAGCAGGCATGACTGCGTTTGGGAAAATGAAAGTTCCTTTTCCAAATTATGGCATAAACCAGTCCCTTTGTTTCAGATCGTTTGAAGGCACGGGTAATGGTGCTTAAATTTACATCTAAAAATATTGTCTTTGCATACAATTTTAATGTTGAAAGCATACAAAGCCAATAGTAATATTTAAATTGATTATATTGTATGTTTTTGGAGGAGAAATATATGGAAAATAGTCTATCCGCATTTCCTATGCGTATTCCGTTGATGAATTAGGAGGCGTTTATGAGGATAGAACGTTATCTCCGGAAAAAGCGGGAGGTGGGAAAATGATAGTAGAGGAATTATTACAAAAACAAGGTCATTTATAATGAAACAATCAATTCTTTGACGAATATTTTAAGAGGAGTGGAAACTTGTATGTTTTATATGCAGTGGCGTTACCCGGAATTATTTATTCGTTTTTGGGATTTGTAGCTTGACCGCCATGAATTGAAAAAAGTTTGGTAATTGGTACGCCTGCCATGTTACAACAGGTATTTTTGAGCGTTGAGTTTATGTCCATACAGTTTTTAATTAACGGTTTCGGAACGAATTGTATGGCGGCGTATACTGCAGCTTTTAAGGTAGATTCTTTTGCAGAAATGTCAGCCTTGAATCTGGGACACGCTATGACAAACTTTACCGCTCAAAATTATGAGGCAAAGAAAATTGACAGGGTAATCAAAGGCGGAAAATCAGCTTTGGTTAGGCGGGCTGATAATTCGCTTTCTGTATTTCAGACATATTACAGGAAAATAGGAAGAGCCCCGTTTCGATTGTATCAAAGAGCTGGACGCATAGACGCAGAGGCATAAAAAATAGAATTAAAAAAGCATTTAGAGATATTACAGGAAAGGAAACTGCTGTCGATATAGAAACAAAGGAAATAATAAAAGAGATACAGTTAGACGATGAAAAAAGAAATAATCAAACTGAAAAATTCCCGTTTTTCGGGAAGTGGAAAAGAGGTATGACATGGAAGAAAAAGTGCGGCTTTCGGATATTGCTTCGGAGCTGGGGCTCAGTACGGCGGCAGTGTCGTATGTGCTCCACGGTAAGACCGGCATGGTGTCGGAGCGAACGGCTGTCAGGGTGCGCCGCGCCCTGGAGGAGCGGGGGTATCTGCCGCGGGCGGCAGAGGTGCTGCTGGCGGAAAATCCGGCGAAAATTGTGGGAGTGGTCATCAATGCCCATGAGAAATATGAATCTCA
>CANREH010000138.1 GCA_947629585.1 uncultured Lachnospiraceae bacterium
AGATCGGAGAACTGAAACATCAGGATATCGGTCAGATGCAGATGTATGTCCATTACTATGACCGCAAGGTAAAACTTCCCGATGAAAATCCGACGATAGGAATTTTATTGTGCAAAGAAAAGAACAATGCGGTTGTGGAAATGACTCTGCCGGAAGATAACGCACAGATTTTTGCCAGCAAGTATGAAACAGTTCTGCCAAGTAAAGAGGCGCTGCAGGAATTGTTGAGAGAACATCTTTCTGACGAGGACGAAGGGTAGGATGAGTAAAGAAAAAGTCAAAGTCTATACCTACATGCGGGTATCCACCGCCATGCAGATTGACGGGTATTCACTGGATGCCCAGAAAGCCAGAATGAAAGCCTTTGCCGAATATAACGATTATGAGATTGCCGGCGAGTATGAAGATGCAGGAAAGTCCGGGAAATTCATCGAGGGCAGATCAAAGAAGAACTTCCGGATGATGCGGTGACAGAAGTTATTGTAAAACTGGTGATCAATCCAAAATTTACGGATATGATGCTGCAGAATCAGCAGAGCTATTCCGTTAAGGCAAAAATTATGGAAGAAATCGATTCCCTTGATCTGGAGGCAGACACTATATACGACGTAAGGCAGATCTCGATGACCGACTTTATCGAAAGTCGTGCCGTCAGGGAAAAAGGTGCAGCCGCTGTCGGCTGTGCGGTTCTGAGGAGCGTCCCTTGACCGGAAAATGCCGTTGAAGAATCTCATAGTAAATCACCGTCTTTTCAGAAAATGGCAAAAGAAAAGCACCTATCATTTCTGACAGATGCTTAACCTTATCAATATATTTATTCCCTTAATTTTTGCTCAATTTTAAGGGAACAGCAGAATGGCTGTGGGAATCAATTCACCGGAAACTATAAGTTTTTTTATAAATCGCGGCAATCAAAATGAGCAGGTTCTGGATTTAATTATTGCAGACATTCTTGAATCCAGGCAATAAAGTTTTCGGTAGAGCTTCCTGTCCTTTCCGCTTCGGTATGTCCCTGTCCCCAGACGGTTTCAAAATCGACATCCGCCCCGTAGTTTTCCAGCGCAAGAGAAAGATTTACCTCGGTGGAAAGCGCGGTATCTCCCTGGTTGATCCCGGTACGGATTCGCCAGTATTTGGCGACGGAGGAGCTTCGATAACCGTCATAATAATCGGAAAGGTAATACATTGGGTTGTACATATTCATGCGGTAGCTGACGGTATTTCCGAGGGCGTCTGTGCGGGTTAAGTCTTCTGCGTAAGAACTGCCGTAGGTTTTATTGTCTTTTAAAAGTTCCGCCATAACCGGATCAAAATGCGCGCCGGAACCGTCTGCATAGCCGAATAAGGTATTTTCTCCCTGGGATTTATCCAAATCGTCAAAAGCGCCGACGTTCTTGGAAGCTGTTTTGCAGGCTTTGACAAAATCTGCAATGCTGGTGATTTTTGCCGTGTTGGTTTTGCTGTCATAGGTGATCCAGGAGGTTTCCGCGTTCAATGCGTCGATATAATCCTGTGCTGTTTCATAGGTTCCCGATAAGGCAGTTCCGGAAGAAGTTTCCTGTCTGTTGATGCCGTCTTTTTCGTAAATGTCTTTTTCATCATTGTCTGCTCTGTCGGAAATATCGGAAGGCAGGCCGTCCGGAAGATTTCCATTCAGCAGTTTTCCATCTGGTAAATTTCCTTTTGCAGTATCTCCATCGGCAGGAAATCTGCCGCCGCCGTTTCCGGTTCTTCCGCCCATGCCGCCGGAGCTGCTTACAGTGTATGGGAAACTTGTGTCAGAAAGGAAATGGTTGAGGGAGGTTTCAATGACGGATTTTAAATATTCGTAATAGCTTCCTGCCTGATAAATTCCTTCTTCGGAGGCTTCTAAGGATAAAACATTTCCATCGCTGTCTTTTAGTCTAACTGCATTGATATAATCCGCAAAGGATTTGGCAAGTCCATCGGATAATTCCTGCATTTCATCGCTGAGGTCAGTCCGCGTCACGCCCAGATTCCATTCGTAGGCTTCATTGGCATAGTCAAGGTTGGTGATTGGACACCAGCACATGGAGCCTGTGACGGCATCGCTTTCCGTTTCCACAGCGCCGATAGCCTGTAAATAAGGGGTGTAAAGCTCGCTGTCCCCGGTGGCTCCCAGCAGTGCGCTCTGTGCGCCGCCGCCGCTCATGCCGAAGGAGAAAATGCGGTCGGTGTTTCCCGGGAGCAGGTCTTTATTGTAACGGATATAGCGGATAGCGGCTTTTAAATCGGTTACGCCTGCCGGAGCGCCATCATCGCGTCCACGGCATCCTGCGCTGATATAGATCATGCCCTCTTTGGCAAAGTCAGCCGCAGCGTTTACATAGCCTGTCGGCGCAGCCATAGCAGAGTATCCCGGCGTATCGACAGGAAGAACCATAGGGGCGGTTTCCGCTGTATATTTTCCTACCTTGTCTGTGGTAATTTGCTCGCAGGTATAAGTGCCGTCTTCATTTTTCGTGGCTTTCATATAGTCTCTCGGAATAAAAATGCCGAGTGTCTCATAAGAATCCGATGCCGGATTGCTGCAGTAACGGATGCCGACCTGCCAGAAAACATTATCCTCCTCATTGTAATTCCATGCGGTCTGTTTGATTTTGGCAAGGGTATCTGCAGCCTGGATTTTTGTTTTTTCTTTTACAGTCACCTTGCAGATTTCCTTTTGGTTCCCGATTTTACAGGTAATCTTTGCAGTTCCCGCTTTCTTTGCCGTTAAAATGGCTTTCTTTCCTTTTTTCTTTACAGAGACAATCTTAGGATTGCTGGAACTCCATGTTATTTTCGATGAAGATAATTTTGTTGACGCTTTCAGTGTTTTCGATTTGCCAGCCGTTATGGACAGCCTGGTTTTGTTTAATTTCAAAGAAGAAGCCGTACCATAATTTGGAATGATAATAGCAAGCGCCGCTCCTGCCAAGACGGCAAACGGCAGGATTTGAAATAATTTTTTTCTCATAGGGTCCTCCTGTTATTTTTGGATGTTTTACGAGTCTTTTATTCATGGCAGCGCCGGGCATGCCCGGCATGGAAGTTTAGTAACAGAGCAACCAAATCAAGCTGAATGAACTGTCACTTATTTTATGGATAAAACATGAAAATAATTTGAAAAAAATGTGAGAAAAGTTTGAAATCCAGACAGAAAAAGCATTGTAAGAAAAATGTAAGATATTCTTATAAGATTCTTAAAGACTGGCAAAAGAAAAGGGATTATACTGAAAAAGGAAATATAATGGGGCACTCGCAGACGGAATCTGTTTTGGAAATGAATGAGTGTACAAGCAATAAATAGAAAGGGATGGTAAATGATGGTTTGGCTTATGGAAATCGGAATGGAGACAGGGGCGGCAGCGGTGTTTTTGCTGCCGGTATTATTATTTTTGAATCAAAGATATTTTCACAATGGAAAACGGTGTCTGTGTCAGATCCTGTTCTGCCTTTATTTATCGGCAGCGGCGGTATTTACGGGGCTTCCTTCCGTAAATTATCTCCGGTTTGATGTGAATTTGAATCTTGTGCCATTTCTTGATATGGCGGAGGACGGGATTAATTCAATTTTGAATGTACTTTTATTTGTTCCTCTTGGAATCTTCCTTCCGGTTTTATGGAAGCGGTATTCTTCGGTAAAACGGTGTATTTTGTTTGGTTTCTTGTTATCGCTTTTTATTGAATTTTCGCAGTTGTTTACTTACCGGGCAACGGATGTGAATGATTTGATTACCAATACCGTGGGGACAGCTGTGGGATGGGTGTTTGCAAAGGTTTTTGTAAAAGACAGATTAAAGCTTGCAGCGGATGGGAAAAAAGAAGCTGTTTTGTTATGCCTGCTGGTATTTTTTGTGATGTTTTTTTTACAACCATTTTTGTCATCGCTGTTTTGGAACTGGAAATATTGTATTTCTCCGTAAATTATGGTAAGATATGTCTGCATCGCTGGCAGGCGTTTATTTCATGGCCGTATCGTTTGGAAGCGGCTGAGATCCAAACAAGAGAGAGTTTTGTGTTTTCTTTGTTATGAGGCATATCAGTATTAGAAAGGATAAGCCGCAGGATGCGGCAGGGTTTTGTATGGATAAAAAATCAGGAAAACAGCCATTATTTGCCAGTATTCTTGTCATTGTCCTTGCAGTTCTTGGATATCTGGGGTATCCAGTCTTTCATGAGACGGGGCAGGATCAGGCAGTCACTACGGAGCAGAATGCGGAGGAAATAACATACCAGTTCCGCTCGGATAAGCTGTGGGAGGAGCATTATGAAAAGCATGGCATAGAGATGGGGTTTGAGAGCAGGGAGGATTATCTGCTTGCTGCCAACCGGGTAGTGAATAATAAAAATGCGCTGCATAAGCTGGAAAAAGAAGACGGGGATGACGTTTATTATCTGGAAGAAACCAATGAATTTGTCATTATTTCCTCCGACGGATACCTTCGGACGTATTTTAACCCCAGCGACGGGATAGAATATTATAACAGGCAGTAAAGAAGTGCAGGAATTCGGAATGTGTCTGTGAAAGCAGGTTTTTTACAGGCGGGTTTTCAAATTAACAAGAACAGGAGTGAGGCGGATATGAGAAAGACGGCGGTGATTACCGGGGCAAGCTCCGGAATTGGGATGGAGTTTGCAAAGGCGTTTGCAGGGAAAGGCTATGATTTGATTCTGTGCGCAAGGCGGGAAGAACGTTTGCAGAAGCTGAAAGAAGAGTTGGAAGAGACGCATTTTATGGAGTGCGGGATTGTGGCGGCGGATTTGTCAGAGGAACAGGAATGTTTCCGGCTGTTTGATCAGATAAAAGACAGGAGAGTGGATGTTTTTATCAACAATGCCGGATTTGGGGAATGCGGAAGGTTTTCCGACACGGATCTGAAAAAGGAACTGGATATGATTGACGTTAATGTGCGGGCTGTCCATATTTTCAGCAAGCTTCTCATTCAGAAAATGAAAAAGGCGGGGCATGGCTATCTTTTAAATGTGGCGTCTTCGGCGGGCCTGTTCCCGGCAGGGCCGTATATGGCGGCGTATTATGCGACGAAGGCTTATGTGGTGAGTCTCACAAAAGCGATTGCAAAGGAGCTTTCCGAGGAGAACAGCAGGGTCTATGCCGGGGCGTTGTGTCCCGGACCTGTGGATACGGAATTTAATGAAGTGGCGAATGTGGAGTTTTCCCTTCCGGGAATTTCGGCAGAGCAGTGTGTCCGCGCCGCTTTTTTGGGAATGGCAAAAAGGCAGGTCATTATTGTGCCTTCTCTTTTTATGAAGCTTGCTGTTACCGGAAAGGGGTTTTTGCCGGATAAGGCGGTGCTTCCGATTTTAGCGCGCCAGCAGAAACGGAAGCTTGGCTTAAAAAAGGATTAGGTTCGGGGAAAGGAGAAAAAGATATGGGGATATGAAAGAGCAGGTTTTTTTGGAAAGACCGGATTATGAACAGGAAATTATTGAAATTATCCGCAGTACAGATTCACCGGAGAATATTAAAGAGCGGTTAGAGGATTATCATGAAAATGACCTGGCGGCGGTTTTGGAGCTTTTAACAGGCGAGGATCGGAAAAAGCTGTATCAGATCCTGGGCGTGGAGCGTGTTTCAGAGCTGTTTGCCTATCTGGATGATGTAGAGGTCTATATCAATGAGCTGGATGCGGAAAAAGCGGCTGATATCATTGAGTCTATGGATGCCGACGACGCGGTTGACGTCCTGGAAGAATTAGAGGATGAAAAGCAAAAAGAACTGGTCGGCCTGATGGACGAAGAGGCCAGGAATGATATCCACCTGATTCAGTCTTATGATGAGGATGAAGTCGGCAGTAAAATGACGACAAATTTTATTATGATACGGCATGGCCTGACGGTAAAGCAGGCGATGCGGGAGCTGGTGTCGCAGGCGGCGGAAAATGACAATATTTCCACGATTTATGTCTGTGAGGAAAATGATGTTTTTTACGGGGCGATTGATTTAAAGGATTTGATTGTTGCGAGAAATTATGTCGATCTGGAATCTTTAATTGTGACGTCCTATCCTTATGTTTATGCAACAGAGCTGGTATCGCAGTGTATTGAAGAATTAAAGGATTATTCCGAGGATTCCATCCCGGTCTTAAACCGCCAGAAGCAGATCCTGGGCGTTATTACGGCGCAGGATATTGTGGAAGTGGTTGACGACGAAATGGGAGAAGATTATGCCAAGTTAGCCGGCCTTACCGAAGAGGAGGAAAGGGAGGAGACGCTTTTGGACAGCGTAAAGAAGAGGATTCCCTGGCTGGGGATTCTGCTTCTTTTAGGGCTGGTTGTTTCCACGATTACGGGAATGTTTGAAAGCGTGATTGCGGAGCTTCCTTTGGTGGTCTTTTTCCAGTCGCTGATCCTCGGGATGTCGGGAAATGTCGGCACGCAGTCTTTGGCTGTGACGATCCGCGTTCTGACAGACGAGGATGAGCTTACGTTAAAGCAGATTCTGTACCGTATTTTCAAGGAAATCCGGATTGGCTTTTTAAACGGTTTCCTTCTGGGAATGACCTCGTTTCTTTTTATTGGTCTTTACATATGGCTGATCAAAGGAAAGACCATCGGCAATGCCTATGCGGTGTCCGCCTGCATCGGTTCCGCTCTGCTGCTTGCCATGACGGTGTCCTCCTTTACCGGGACCATTATCCCGATTTTATTTAAGCGGGCGAAAGTCGATCCGGCAGTGGCATCCGGGCCGTTGATTTCCACCGTCAATGACATGGTGGCTGTGGTGACATACTATGGGCTTGCATGGGTGTTCTTAATTAACACGCTGCATCTGCAGGGATAAAAAGAAAGTTAAAAAATTTTATAAAAAATGTGATATTTTCCCCTGCTGAAAGATATTATCAATGAAAGGCCTTTCAAAGAATGAGCGCAGCGGCAGTTAGGAGAATACTATGGATAAGGATTTGTTTGATGCAGTTGTGGAAAAATATAAAGATCATATTTTTTCCATTGCATTTCAATATTGCAAAAATCCCTATGATGCGGATGATGTGGTGCAGGATGTTTTTTTAAAATTATATATGGCAAAAAAGGAGTTTGAAAGTGAGGAGCATATCCGCAACTGGCTGATCCGCGTTGCAGTCAATGACAGCAAAAAGATTGTAGTATCGCCCTGGAAAAGGCGGCGCCAGTCTTTGGAGGATTACGCGGAAACGCTTGTTTTTGAAGAACCGGAGGAAAGCAGCGTATTCTTTGCGGTCATGGAGCTGCCGGAAAAATACCGAATTGCCGTGCATCTGTATTATCAGGAAGATTACAGTATCCGGGAGATTGCAGAGATCTTAAAAATCAGGGAATCCACGGTATCGACAAGGCTGATGCGTGCGCGCAGGATGTTAAAGGAAAAATTAAAGGGGGTATGGAATTGAAAAATAAAGACTTATATAAAAAAACATTTTCAAGGCTTCATGCCTCCTCCGATTTGGAAATGGAGGGCATAAAAATGAAAAAGAAAACGGTTCGTTTATCCAGGGCTGCGGCCTGCGCCGCCGCAGCGCTTCTTTTGACCGGGGCGCTTG
>CANREH010000139.1 GCA_947629585.1 uncultured Lachnospiraceae bacterium
TATCAGTTTCTGCATTTTATAGAGGCAAGGTTTCTGACGCTTCTGGCGGAGGAAATCTTGATCTGGCTGTTTATAGAACAGATCGGCCTGCCCGGTCTTCTGGTCAAGACAGCTGCGCAGGGGGTTGTTATCCTGCTCAATTATATCTTAAGTAAGCTGTGGATATTCAAGGAGGATGATAGTCGGATTGAGTGAAGGTAACCAAAGCAGCCGGAAAATCAATCGTATTTTTTTATGATTGATTTTCCGGCTGCGTTTGCGTATAATATAAGCAATAAGATTGGAAAGGAAGCGTGTGTATGCGTGAAACAAGAACAACAGAGTTCAAAGAGAAGATTACAAGTACATTTTTAAAAACAGTAAGTGCTTTTTCAAATTATGATGGTGGAGAAATTTTTTTTGGAATTGATGACAATGGTAATATCAAAGGACTGCAGGATGTAAAACAAGCGTGTCTGGATATTGAGAATAAAATTAATGACAGTATTACCCCGCAGCCTGATTACACATTGGAATTGCAGAATAATGACAGAACGATAAAACTGACTGTAAAAAGCGGGCTTCAAAAACCATATTTATATAAATCAAAAGCATATAAACGAAATGATACTGAAACAATAGAGGCTGATACACTGGAGTTGTCAAGACTGATTTTGGAAGGGAAAAATATTAAATTTGAAGAATTGCCGTGTAAAGATCAGGAACTAACGTTTGATGTTTTATGCCGGAAATTAAAAGAATGCATTCAGATTGAAACTTTTAACCGGGATACTTTGAAAACGCTGAATTTATATAACAGCACCATTGGATATAATAATGCGGCCGGTATTTTAGCAGATAAAAATCATTTTCCGGGAATTGATATTGTGAAGTTCGGTGAAAATATCAGCGTGATTCATAAGAGAGCAACGTTTGACAGGATATCCATTTTGTCAGTCTATGAAAAAGCATTAGAGGTATTCAGAGATTATTATCAATACGAAGAAATACAGGGTGCCGACAGGAAAAAGGTAGAAAAAATACCGGAGGCTGCATTCAGAGAAGCAGTTGCAAATGCATTGATTCATCGTTTATGGGATGTGGAGTCGCAAATAAGAGTTTCGATGTTTGATGACAGAATAGAAATTATTTCTCCGGGAGGACTGCCATCCGGAATTACAGAAGATGAGTATTTATCGGGAAAACTTTCTGTTCTAAGAAATAGAAATCTTGCAACTGTATTTTACAGGCTGGGTTTTGTTGAAATATTCGGTACGGGGATTACGCGGATAAAACAGCTCTATGAAGAAGGATTAAAACAGCCGGACTTTGACGTGTCAGAAAATGCAATCCGGATTGTACTCCCGGTTTTTGAGAAAAACCTGAATTTAACGGAAGATGAAAGAAAAATATATAAGATTTTGAGCAGGACAATGTTGAAATCAATCAGTGAAATTACTCCTTATGTTGAGTTTGGCAAATCAAAGACAACACAATTACTGAAAGAGATGGGGAAAAAAGGTATTGTGAAAATAGAAGGCAGGGGGAGAGGTACTAAGTACGTGATAAAATAATCATCATGATTAAGAACAAAAACTATTGATTTTTTGCTGATATTGTTAATGTGCTTTTGTTTGATGGTGAATCGGTAGTGGAAGAGGATTCTTTACAGGATGCCGTTGCGAGGTATCATTATAAAGCGGATTTTAGTGAGCTCCATGAAATAGAACGGGATGCTTTAAAATATTGGAATAACAGCGGCATCCATATTGCGTTTCTTGGTATTGAGAATCAGTTATGTAAAGCTTTACATAATTCGTTTTCCCCGTCAAGCCACCCATTTTTCATGGATAATGCCATTCTGTCAAGCATCAGGCCATAGAGGAGCTTGGCATCGCTGCTAAGCCCCTTGAAACGCCTGTCCTTAATCAGAAGGCGTGGAACACGATAAAAAGAAAACTGTTCCGCCTCTATGCCATAATAATAATCAAAATTTAATGACTCCCCCATCTTTTTCGCCTCCTTATTTCTGTTTTTCTATGCTTTTCATTGTGTTCCATTTCCCCAAGACCCGGTTTTTACCTCCAATTTTATTTTTGACCATAACAAAAGGACACTCCCAAATTCTCACTTGGAAAGTGTCCTTAAAGGTACAACCTTATAAAATTGAATGCCGCACAAAACGTATTATCAAGTATTATTCCGTATTATGCGTAGCAAATTTGTAGTAAATCATAACTTCAAAACGCTGAAACCCTTGATTTTACTGGCTTTCTCACTCCAGCGTCCTCATTGTCGGGAACAACAGCACGTCTCTGATTGCCGGGGAATCGGTCATCATCATTACCATTCTGTCAATGCCAAATCCAATTCCCCCTGTCGGCGGCATACCGATGCTTAAGGCGTTTAAGAAGTCTTCATCAGTATGGTTGGCTTCTTCGTCGCCTGCCACAAAAGCTTTTTCCTGTGCGGCAAAACGCTCTCTCTGGTCAATCGGGTCATTTAACTCAGAGTATGCATTTGCCATTTCCCATCCGTTCATAAAGAATTCAAAACGCTCCACATAATTTGGATCTTCCGGTTTTTTCTTTGTGAGAGGGGAGATTTCCAGCGGGTGATCCATGACAAAAGTTGGCTGGATCAAATGTTCTTCTACATAGGTTTCGAAGAACAGGTTGAGAATATCGCCCTTTTCGTGCCTGTCCTCAAACTCGATATGGTGCTCCCTGGCAAGCTGTTTTGCCGCTTCTGTGTCCGGCACTTCATTGAAATCCACATGAGCATATTTCTTTACTGCGTCTATCATCGTAATGCGTTCAAACGGCTTTGACAGATCCATTTCATATTCGCCGTATTTCAGAATTTCCGATCCGGTTACTTCCTTTGCCACATAACGGTAAAGGTTTTCTGTCAAATCCATCATCCCGTGGTAATCCGTATATGCCTGGTAAAGCTCCATCAGGGTAAACTCCGGATTGTGCCTGGTATCCAGACCTTCATTGCGGAATACGCGCCCAATTTCATAAACACGTTCCAGACCGCCGACAATCAGCCGTTTTAAATATAATTCCAGGGAAATACGGAGCTTTAAATCCTCATTTAATGCATTAAAATGCGTTTCAAACGGCCTTGCTGCAGCGCCTCCGGCATTCTGTACCAGCATTGGCGTTTCCACTTCCATAAATCCCTGGGAGTCTAAATATCGGCGGATGCTGCTGAGAACTTTGGAACGCTTTACAAAGGTTTCTTTGACTTCCTGGTTCATGATCAAATCGACATAACGCTGGCGGTAACGCATATCCGTATCCGTCAGGCCGTGGTATTTTTCAGGAAGGATCTGGAGGCTTTTCGACAACAGGGTTATTTCCTCCGCATGGACGGAAATTTCCCCCGTCTTTGTCTTAAAGACCTTTCCTTTGAGCCCAATGATATCGCCAATGTCAAATTTTTTGAAATCTTTATAGCTGTCCTCGCCAACGCTGTCACGCGCCACATAAGCCTGGATGCTTCCCTTTAAATCCTGAACATTGCAGAAAGACGCTTTGCCCATCACGCGTTTAAACATTATGCGGCCTGCAACAGTGACGTCCTGTCCTTCCATTTCATCAAAATGTTCCTTAATTTCCAGAGAATGGTGTGTTACATCATATTTTGTTATCTGGAACGGGTCCTTTCCTGCCGCCTTGAGCTCTTCTAATTTCTCTCTGCGGACCTTGAGGAGCTGGTTCACATCCTGCTCCTTTGCCTGACCCTGCTGCTTCTTTTCTTCTGCCACGATTTCTACCTCCAAAATTCAAAACTCGCTTTATTTTAGAAACGGAAGTTTTCTTCCATCTGATAAATGGCTTAATCGGCCTTCTGAATTTCCAATATTTTATATTTTAAGACACCGCCAGGCGTTTCCACTTCCACAACATCGCCAACACTGCCTCCAATGAGTGCCTTTCCGACCGGGGACTCGTTAGAAATTTTTCCTTTCAGGCTGTTTGCTTCCGTAGAACCAACCAGTTTATAGTCCAGCTCCTCATCAAATTCCATATCCAGAATTCTAACACGGCATCCAATATTGATTTTCGTATAATCCAGTTCATCGTCACGGACAACTTCCGCATGTTTTAAAATCTTATCAATTTCTTCAATACGGGCTTCGATATCTCTCTGCTCATCTTTGGCAGCATCATATTCCGCATTTTCAGACAAGTCGCCCTGTTCCCTTGCCTCTTTAATTTTCTGTGCAATCTCCCTGCGCCTGTTTACCTTTAAATCCTGCAGTTCATCTTCCAACTGCTTCAAACCGGCATATGTCAAAATATTTTTTTTCTCAGCCATGTCGCTTTCCTCCTAAATATCATTTTATGGATTTATCACATTCTACTTATTATATAGGAGAGTATCTTAAAAAGCAATAAAAATTTTAAAAGACTACAATTAGTGTAATTAGTCTTTTGAATTCTGTTAAAAAGCGCACCGCTGTCACAGACGGTCTCTTTTGAAAATCCTAAAATTTTTCTTCCGAAAAGTTATAGGTCACACCGGACTTTTCGAATAGAAATGTCTGGCCGGGTGGCTGTTGAAAAGAAGTATAAAAACGTTCATCACTCTATTGCAGATATGATAGTTATTATGGTATAATTTGATACCAGTTTATAGTCACAATTCAAGAGTTGACTGCGGTCTGGAAACAGGATTTAGGAACTGTGAAAGTAACAGACAAAGACTGGATTTATTAGAAAAATGGTAACAGTTCAGCCATCAGCTCGATTTGGCTGCTTCGCAGCCTATTTCGCCGCTAAAGCGGCTAAAATCTCGCTTTTATGGCTGCGCCATATGTCAAAAATAGTGAAAATTGATCCTTACGAGTAAACTCGACGGTTCAATTTTCCTATTTTTGCCGCATGGCTGAACTGTTACGAAAAATGAAAAGAAAGGAGAGCGTGGGAGGCTGTAAGTTTCTGTGGAACATTCAGGGATGTTCTTCTACATAGAAAATAAGGCTTTCCTAAAATAATTGGGGCCAGTCAGGGAAATGCCGCTTCCGGCGCAAAATTAGTTATGGTACAGAATGGAAAAATAGCAGAAAAGGAATGTAAAATCACAGAGGAAATGGTGGAGAATTACCGGATTCATTTAACTGAGGAGGAAAAAAGTAAATCCACGATAGAAAAATATATCCGGAGTATCCGGAAATTGATGGGATATACTGTGGGGCAGGAATTCGATAAAGATGTGGTGATTGCTTATAAGAAGAATTTGCTGGAAAGCAGGAAGTATAAAGTCTCCAGTATCAATTCCATGCTGATTGATGTCAACCAGTTCCTGGAATACCAGGGCTGGTATGATTGCAGGGTAAAAACGTATAAGGTACAGAAAACCATGTTCTATCCGGACAATAAATACTTAAGCAAGGAAGAATATAAAAAATTATTAAAAGAAGCCAGAAAGAAGGGAAAAGTCCGGTTATATTTCCTGCTGGAAACGCTTGCCGCCACCGGAATGCGGGTATCAGAGCTGTCTTTCCTGACGGTGGAGGCCGTCCGGGAAGGCAGCGTGGTTATCTATTCTAAAGGGAAAGTGCGTGCAGTCCTTCTGACGCCCGAGCTGCAGAAACAGCTTTTATTATATGCAGAGCAGAAAGGGATTGAGACGGGAATCGTGTTCCGAACCCGTTCCGGGAATGCCGTCGACCGCAGCAATGTCTGGAAGGAGATGAAAAATCTCTGCAAAGGGGCGAGAGTGAATCCGGATAAGGTATTTCCGCATAACCTGCGCCACCTCTTTGCACAGTGCTTCTACAAAGAAAGGAAAGACCTGGCAGAGCTTGCCAGCATTATGGGACATAGCAGCGTGGAGACCACCAGGCTTTACCTGCTTACCACAGGGAAAGAGTACAGAAAGGAGCTGGAGAAGATGGATATGCTCCTGCCGCTGGACGATTTCTTTTTGAAGGAAGGCAGGCGGAGAACTTTGGAAATTAAGACTAAAAAGATGGAAAGCCAGGTTCCGGTGGGATTTGGCTGTAAAAAGGGTGGGAGCACCCGCAATGGAATTTGCTGCGCAAATGGCGGGTGCGCAGGTAATCAAATTCTTGCAGAATTTGATCACAAGAGGAGCACCCGCAATAGGATTTGCTACGCAAATAGCGGGTGCGCAGGCAATCAAATTCTTGCAGAATTTGATCACAGGAAGCCGACAGCCGGGCAAAAATAAATCCACCACATTCGATTTAGAATGTAATGGATATCAACCACCTTTAGAATAGCACAAGAGGATGATAAATGCAAGAGAAAGTTCAAAAATTTTATTAAAACTTTTTTAGAAATCATCCCAAAATGCAAAAAAGTGGCTGCAGTGGCTTTTTCAGCTTTAGAAATTTTCCTAAAATATAAAAAAATAAAGCAAAAACAAATAGTGCCGGAACCAGCTTAAAAAAGCGGTTTTTTGACAGTCAGGCAGGTATTCTTACAAGTTTCTAAAAATATAGTAATTCTAGATAAATTTCTCCCAAATGACTTCATGGAATAAAAAATTTTTCTATGGGAAAATCAAAGAAAGGCAATTTCTATCCATCTGTTTCCTGAAAATCCATTATTTTTTTGAAAATCTTCTCTCATTTTTCCGTCTTGAGATGAAAATCACGTGGTTTTTTCAAAATGCTTTTAAAATCAGCGTTTGTGAGTGGTTATTCACCAGAAAATTCACACACATTCTAAATCGAATGTAGTGAATAACATTAAAGTAAATATAAATACTAAAAGATGACAATATTTTCTATTATTGTTAACAAAAACTGCCTTTTTCAGATTTTCAGAGAAAGAAACTTAAGATAGATGATGGGAAAAGCAGGAAGAAGGATTTGAAATAGAAAGCTGTCAATGTTGTGAAGAGGATGGTTTCTAGATTCTATATTATAAAAATAATAGAAATCAATGGCAGGAAAACAGGAGAGATGCAGATGGAAAGGACAATCACGCCGGAGAGGTTAAAGC
The DNA here is from genome assembly GCA_947629585.1 of uncultured Lachnospiraceae bacterium. GTDB lineage: Bacteria > Bacillota > Clostridia > Lachnospirales > Lachnospiraceae > MGBC100174. Next base: position 6,966 of record CANREH010000139.1, read on the forward strand.
AGTATGAGCAGATCCTTCTAGGGAAGGAAACGATGGCGGAGGAAAGTGTGCGCCACTATGTCCGAAATGTGGCGAGGTTCATGGAGTTCTTAAACGGCAGGGAAGTCACCCAGGAGACACTGGAAGGCTTCAAAGCCTGGCTGGTAGAGGATCAGAATTATAAGAAAAGCAGTGCGAATACCTTCGTCCTCTCGGCAAGGAGCTTCTGCGAGGCAATGGACTGGGACGGGCTGGGGATCAAATCCTATACGATGGAATACCAGTATGGGAAAAAGATGGAAAAACGCCTGACCAGACATGAGTACGCCATCCTTGTTCATAAAGCCATGAATTTGAAAAAATACTGGCTTGCCATGCTGATCCAGACCCTGTGCCATATGGATCTGCGCTACTC
>CANREH010000140.1 GCA_947629585.1 uncultured Lachnospiraceae bacterium
TAGACGGATATCTTTTCATCGGCGTGCTGTTAGCTGTGCTTGGCTGTGGGCTGCTGTTTTTCGTTTCAAGGTATCTGTTGAAACATAAATTAAATCTTGCTTAAAGGAGTGACGGGCCAGGCTAAAAATTATTGTCTATTGAAAAATAAGCGGATTGGTTAGCCCTCTCCGGAAGGACTGTGTTCTACACTTCGTTTCAATTCAGCGCAGAAGCTGAGTAACAAGACACGGAAATAGCTGCCCCGGTCCCGCAACTAAGGCAGCCATTACCACAACCACAACGGAACAGCAGCATGGCCTGGGCGGTTATGAACGTGAAGTTTGTAGCCGCCCTCTTTGGCTGGGAAATAGTTGAAATTTTTTTGTGAACTGATTATAATGATGGTAAAGACGCTCCGCGGGGATGCGCAGAGATTCGGATCAGAAGATGTTATGGCATGATCCGAATCCCGAGCCAGGACCCGCAAGTGGGTCGTGAAATGAAAGAGAGTAACAGGATGAACGTTAAAATGGCAGGAATGGAGTATGCCCTGGCGCCGTTGGAATGGAGGGAAATGTTTGCATTTTCCGCCCATGCCTGCGCTGCCGCCATGAGGTATATAAAAGAAAAATTTTCTTTAAGCTGTGTCCTTTTGTCTACCTGCAACCGGACGGAGCTGTGGATAAGCTATGGGGAGGACATGGAAGAGCTGCCCTCTCCTTTGGAGCTGCTTTGCAGGTTAAAGCAGGCGGTCCCGGAGCAGGTTCGCAGGTTTGTGATTGAGCGTGAGAGAGAGGAGGCGGTAAGGCACCTTCTTTCCTTAGCCTGCGGCATGAAGTCTAAGATTTTCGGGGAAGATCAGATTCTTTCCCAGGTGAAATCCGCGCTTTCCCTTGCCAGGGAGCAGGAAACGGCGGACACGGTACTGGAAAGGTTATTTCAGACAGCAGTGACGGCTGCCAAAAAGGTAAAGACAGAGGTGAAGCTTCAGGAAAAGGATGTTTCCGTGGTAGAGAAAATGCTGGATATTTTCCGGGAAAACAAACAGTGCCGGAATCCGTGGAAAGAGAAACGCTGTCTTGTGATTGGGAACGGGCAGATTGGGCGGCTTGCGGCTAAACGGCTGCTGGAAGAAGGGGCTTTTGTCACCATGACGCTCAGGCAGTATAAAGATCAGTCTGCGGTTGTGCCGTGCGGCTGTAAGGTGATTCCGTATCAGGAAAGAATGGAAAATCTGGCAGTATATGATGTCATTGTGAGCGGGACGGCAAGCCCTCATTATACTTTGAAATATGAAGAGACAAAGCAGGCATTGTCAGACGGCAGGCAGAGAGTGCTGTTTGATCTGGCAGTTCCGAGAGATATCGCGCCGGAGCTTTCCGAACTGCCTGACCTTACTTTATACAATGTCGATTCCTTTGAAACAGCGCCGGAGGAGGGAAGCAGGGAGCAGATCCGGCAGGCGGAAATCATTTTGGAATCGTATTTCAAAGAGTTTGAGCAATGGTATTATTTCCGCAGCTTCGTGCCGATCGTTTACGGGATTGGCAGGACGGCGGCGGTTGAAATCTACAAACGGCTGGAGCGGCCTGTAAAGAAGTTTCATATTTCGGAAGAAGAAAAGGCGGTCTTGGAGAAAACCACAAAGGCGGCGGCGGAAACCGTTGTGTCTTCCATGCTTTACGGGCTGAGGGAACATCTGGATAAAGAGCTTTGGGAGGAATGTTTCCAGGCTTTGGAAAACAGTATTTTTAAATAACAGAGTGCAGAAAACTATGAATCTGGCGAAAAGGAAAATTTTTGTAAATCTTAAGGGAAGGTTCTGTTTTTATGGAGGGAAGGATTTTGGAGAGAGTCATTCGTGTCGGAAGCCGGGACAGCGCCCTTGCTGTCGCACAGGCAAAGCTGGTGATGGATGCGGTGAAAAGACAGCATCCTGACATCGCATTGGAGCTTATCACCATGAAAACAACAGGGGATCAGATCCTGGACAGAAGGCTGGACGAAATCGGGGGCAAAGGGCTGTTTGTAAAGGAGCTGGACAGGGCGCTGCTGGAGGGAAGGATTGATATTTCCGTCCACAGCTTAAAGGATCTGCCGACGGAGATTCCGGAAGAACTGCCGATTGCCGCTTATTCCAAAAGGGACGATCCGAGGGATGCCCTGGTATTGAAGCCGGGATATACGGAGGTAAAGGCGGATGGGATTACCGGAACTTCCAGCCGGAGGCGGGGCATTCAGCTGCATAGCCTTTATCCTGAAATGAAAATAGAAAACATCCGCGGGAATCTTCAGACGAGGCTTAAGAAATTAGAGGAAGAGCCGTTTGACCAGGTAATTTTAGCGGCAGCAGGATTAAAGCGCATGGGAAAGGAAAACGAGATTTTTTCGGTATTTTCACCGGAGGTCATGATCCCGGCGGCAGGGCAGGGGATTTTGGCAGTACAGGCAAGGAAAGGGGAAGAGGTCTCTTTTCTTGCCTGCGTGAATGATAAAGCGTCGGAAACAGCGGCAGCAGCGGAAAGAAGCTTTGTGCGTGCTTTCGGCGGCGGCTGTTCTTCCCCGATTGCCGCATATGCCAGAGTGCGGGGAAATGAGTTAAAGCTTTCGGGCTTTTACGCTTTGGATTATGGAAAATCTGTTACCGGTGAAATCGTGGGAGAAGCAGAACGGGCGCAGGCACTGGGGGAAGAGCTTGCAAGGAGGCTGCGGCAGAGGCTTTAGAGAAAGGCGGATTTTTATGGACAAAAAAATACCGCAGGGAAAGGTCTGGCTTGCCGGGGCAGGACCGGGAGACGCCGGGCTTTTGACTCTGCGGGCGAAAGAAGTATTAAAGTATGCGGACGTGGTTGTTTATGACGCACTGCTGGGTGCGGATCTGTTAGCATGGATTCCAGAAAAGGCGGAGAAAATCGACGTTGGAAAGCGGGCAGGGGCGCATACCATGCCGCAGGAGGAAATTAACCGGATTCTGCTTACGAAAGCGCAGGAAGGGAAACAGGTCGTGCGCCTGAAGGGAGGCGACCCGTTTGTATTTGGGCGCGGCGGCGAGGAATTAAAGCTGCTAAAGGAGCATGGCATTGCCTTTGAGGTCATTCCGGGTGTGACTTCCGCAGCCGCAGTTCCGGCCTATGCCGGGATTCCCGTAACGCACCGGGAGCTGTCGTCTTCGTTCCATGTCATTACGGGACACGCAAAGAAGGGCGGAGAGAGGAACCTGGACTATGAAGCGCTGGTGAAGCTAAAGGGAACGCTGGTGTTCTTAATGGGGCTTTCTTCCCTGCCGGAAATCTGCGATGGTTTGCTTTCGGCGGGCATGGATCGGGAAACGTGCGCTGCCGTGATTTCCAAAGGGACGCTGGCAGGGCAGGTAAGCCTGACTGCAGCGGTAGGTACGCTGGCAGAAAAAACAAAAAAAGCAGGGATAGAGACACCAGCGGTCTTTATGGTCGGCGCAGTCTGTAAGCTGGCGGAACAATATGCCTGGGCGGAGCATCGCCCGCTTGGAAATACGGCGGTCTTGCTGACAAGGCCGAGGGAACAGATTTCTTCTATGGCGGAAAAGCTCCGGCTTTTGGGGGCGCAGGCCATTGAAATGCCGACCATCAGGATAAAGCGGTTAGAACATAATCCGGAGTTAAAGAAAGCGCTGGCGGAACTTTCCCAATCGGAAAAAGAACACTGGATCGCCTTTACCAGCCCGTCCGGGGTGAGGGTGTTTTTTGAGCAGCTTAAGGAATGGAGCTGGGATCTGCGGAAGGTATTTTCCCGAAAGGTTAAGATTGCCGTCCTCGGGGGCGGGACGGAAAGAGAACTGGAAAAGCATGGGTATTTTGCGGATTTTCTGCCGGAGGAATTTTCCGCCCTGTCATTAGGGAAACTGCTGGCGGACGCATGGAAAAAGCAGGAAAACAGGGAAACTTTTGGAACAGTCTATCTTATGCGGGCAAAAGAGGGCTCGCCGGATCTTACCCTGCCTTTAGAACAGGCGGGGCTCCCGTATCAGGACATTCCGTGTTATGAAACGGTTTTTGCGGAAAACAGGCTGTTGGTAGAAAGAGTAAAGGAAATGCTGCGCAGGCGGGAACTTACATTTGCGGTATTTACCAGCGCATCCACAGTCCGGGGATTTGTGGAAGCACTGGATTTTAAGCAGGAATCGGAAGAAATCAAAACAGGGTTTTATGCCGTCTGTATCGGAAAAAAAACGGCAGAGGAAGCCGGAAAATATCATATGAAAATACTTATGGCGGATCGTGCGGAACCTGACAGCATGATTGCCGTAATGTGCAGGAAAAGAAAAGAGGAAAATTAAATGGAGTTAACAATCAGACCAAGAAGGCTTCGTCAGAGCCCGGTGCTCCGGCAGATGGTGCGGGAGACAAGAATTTCAGAAAAATCACTGGTATACCCATTATTTGTAAAAGAGGGAGTAAATATTAAGGAAGAAATCCCGTCGATGGCGGGACAGTACCGTTACAGCGTAGACAGGCTGCCGGAAGAGCTGGAGCGGATTCAGGCGTCCGGCGTGAACGCAGTTTTGCTTTTTGGGATTCCGGATCATAAGGACGAATGCGGCAGCGGTGCATGGCAGGAGGATGGGATTGTACAGAAAGCATTGCGGACGGCGAAGAAGGAATTTCCAGATCTGTATTATATTACGGATGTCTGTATGTGTGAATATACCTCCCACGGGCATTGCGGTATTTTAAACGGGCAGGATGTGGATAATGACAGGACGCTGGAGGTATTGTCGAAAACGGCACTTTCCCATGTGCAGGCCGGGGCGGATATGGTTGCGCCTTCGGATATGATGGACGGGAGGATTTCTGCGATCAGAAAGACCCTTGATCAAAAGGGGTACAGCAGTGTGCCGATCCTGTCCTATGCGGTAAAATATTCCTCCGCTTTTTACGGGCCGTTCCGGGAGGCGGCAGGCTCTGCGCCGTCATTTGGCGACAGGAAAAGCTACCAGATGGATTACCACAATAAAAAAGAGGCGGTGAAGGAAGCGCTCCTTGACGTGGAGCAGGGGGCGGATATTCTGATGGTAAAGCCTGCGCTGTCTTATCTGGACGTGTTGCAGACCGTTTCCGACCGGGTGACAGTTCCGGTTGCCGCTTACAGTGTCAGCGGGGAATATTCCATGATAAAAGCGGCGGCAAAGGCAGGATTCATCGAGGAAGCTGCGATAGTATGTGAGACGGCGGCAGGGATTTTCCGCGCCGGGGCGGATATTTTAATTACTTATTATGCAAAAGAGCTGGCAGGCTTTATTAAGGAAGGAAGGATAGGCTGATGGGACGGTCGGAAGCATTGTTTGAGCGTGCGCTTGCACGCATTCCGGGAGGGGTCAACAGCCCTGTCCGGGCGTTTTTGAGCGTTGGCGGCGTGCCGAGATTTATCAAAAGGGCGGATGGCGCATATTTATTTGACGAGGACGGGAAACGTTACATTGATTATATCGGTTCCTGGGGGCCGATGATTTTAGGGCAGAACCATCCTGCCGTAAAAGAAGCCGTGGTGAAAGCGGCGGAAAACGGGTTAAGCTTTGGCGCGGCAACGGAGAAAGAAGTGGAAATGGCGGAGATGATCTGCAGCCTTTCGCATATCGAGATGATCCGCATGGTAAATTCCGGCACCGAAGCGGTCATGAGCGCTGTCCGCGCGGCGAGGGGATTTACCGGAAGGGATAAGGTAATCAAACTGGAAGGCTGTTACCACGGACACGCAGACGGTATGTTAGTAAAGGCAGGTTCCGGCGTAATGACGGCGGGCGTGCCGGACAGCGCAGGCGTGCCGCAGGGCTGCGCCCGGGAAACGCTGACGGCGGCTTATAACGATATTGAAAGTATAAAAAGGCTGTTTGAAGAAAATAAAGGGGAAATTGCCTGCCTGATTGCAGAGCCTGTCGCTGCCAATATGGGGCTTGTCCTGCCAAAAGAGCATTTCCTGGAGGATTTGCGGGAGATTTGCACAAAAGAAGGAGCGGTGCTGATTTTTGATGAAGTGATTACGGGATTCCGCCTGGCGTTCGGCGGCGCGGCAGAGTATTTCCATGTCACGCCGGATTTAGTGACCTACGGGAAAATTATCGGGGGAGGAATGCCGGTAGGCGCCTACGGAGGGCGGAAGGACATTATGTCCTGTATTTCCCCGTCCGGAAACGTATATCAGGCGGGAACCTTAAGCGGAAACCCGGTTGCTATGGCGGCAGGGCTCGCACAGCTTACAATATTAAAAGAAAACCCGCAGATTTATGAAAAATTAAGGAAAACCGGGCAGAGGTTTGCAGAAGGCATGGAAGCCGTCAAAAAGAGCTGCCATGCTCCTGTCACCGTTAACCAGATTGGTTCGCTGGCAGGGGTCTTCTTTACCGATATCCCGGTGACAGACTATGAAACGGCAAAGCAGTCCGACACCAAAGCATTTGCGGAATATTTTCATTTTATGTTGGAAAAAGGGTGCTATTTTGCACCGTCGCAGTTTGAAGCGGTGTTCTTTTCGGCGGCGCACAGTAAAGAGGATATTGAATACACGCTCGAATGCGCGGAAGAATTTTTCAGGGAGCGGGTGCTGCTGTGAATTTGAAACAGGAACAGGGGGAAGGTTATTGAATTTAAAGAAGGGATTAAGAAAATGAATCAATGGATTGTTCATGTATCCAATTTTGGAAAAATAGAAAAAGCAGATGTAGAAATATCGCCGCTGATGTTATTTATCGGTGATAATAACAGCGGGAAAAGCTATTTTATGACATTGCTGTATGGCTTGCTTACGATTGATTTTTACTGGGAAGGCTATCAGTTTCATAAGAAATCACCGTTATATCGGGATTGCTGCGGCATTTTGGATAAGGTTTTCGCTGATGCTGAGGAAACTGGCAGGTCTTTCTTGAAAATTCAGGGAGAACAAACTATAAAATTTCAACAATTATTAAACGAATGTTTAGAAATTAATAAAGAAAAATTTTTGATGAATTTATTTCGTCGCTATATAAATCTGGATAAGCTGTGGGTAGAGTTTCCGAAAGAAAAAGAATATTTATTTCGGGTAATTTGCGGGAAGAAAGAAAATGGCCAAAAGGAGTATCAGATTCGAAGAGAAAATGGTGTATTGGCCGGATTTTCTGCAGTAATATATAAACAAATAAATTTATACGATAAAGAGAATGACTTTGTTTTATTTTTTATTTTTTGTTCCATGCTCCGGCAGGATATTGAAAAAGGTGTGAAAAAGAAAAGCGTTTATCTGCCAACGGCAAGAACAGGTTTTTTACTGACTTATAAAGCGCTGGTAGGAAATACGATGCGGGAAAAATTTTTAAATCAGGGTTCGGAGACATATGCGGAAAA
>CANREH010000141.1 GCA_947629585.1 uncultured Lachnospiraceae bacterium
AAAGCGAGATTTTAGCCGCTTTAGCGGCGAAACAGGCTGCAAAGCAGCCAAATCGAGCTGATGGCTGAACTGTTACGAAAATATAACAGTTCAGCCAACTTAAATATCCTCAATCTGCCAGTCAATCGGTTCCACGCCGTTTGCCTTTAAAAACTCATTGGTCTTGCTGAACGGCCTGCTCCCGAAAAAGCCGCTGTAAGCGGACAGCGGACTCGGATGCGCCGATTCCAGGATTAAATGCTTCGGATTATGGAGCATTTTCTTTTTATCCCTAGCGTTTTTACCCCAAAGGATAAAGACGATCGGGCGGTCCTGCGCATCGACAGCCCGGATAATCGCGTCCGTAAAGGTTTCCCACCCTTTTCCCTTATGGGAATTTGCCTGGTGCGCCCTCACTGTCAATACGGTATTTAACATCAGCACTCCCTGCTCCGCCCACTTCACAAGATACCCGTTATTCGGGATTTTCAGCCCAAGATCCTCCTGCAGCTCTTTATAAATATTAACAAGCGACGGCGGTACTGCAACCTCCGGACGGACGGAAAAACAAAGCCCATGCGCCTGGTTTTCGCCGTGGTAAGGGTCCTGCCCGAGGATCACCGCCTTGACATCCTTCAGCGGCGTCAGATTTAACGCATTAAAAATATCTTCCGACGGCGGATAAATAATGTGTTCCGTCCCCACATACTCGCTCCGGACAAATTCTGTCAGTTCTTTATAATAAGGCTTGCCGCATTCTTCTTTTACGACAGGCGCCCAGTCATTGGTGACAGCAGCCATACTACACCTCATTTCTTTATTTATGCTGATATGCTAAAACAGCCCTGTAATCTTCCCATCATGATCTACGTCAATCTTAAGCGCGGCCGGTGATTTCGGAAGCCCCGGCATCGTCATAATCGTTCCGGTAACTGCGACGACAAACCCCGCCCCGGCGGACACATACACTTCCCTGACATTTACCGTAAACCCGGACGGACGGCCAAGCTTCTTTGGATCATCCGAAAGGGAATACTGGGTCTTCGCCATACAGACAGGGGTATTTCCATAACCGATTGCCTCGATTTTCGCAATCTGTTTTTCTGCTGCCGCGGAATACGTCACAGCCTCTGCCCCGTAAATTTCCCTGCAAATTGTCTCAATTTTTTCTTTAATCGAAGCATCGGTGTCATAAATCGGCTGGTAATGGCTTTCCTTCGTTTCCAACGCTGCAAGCACCTTTTCAGCGAGCTCTGTTCCGCCTTCCCCGCCCTTTTCCCAGACAGAGGAAAGGGCAAACTCGCAGCCGCGGCTTTCACAAAATTCTTTTACAAACGCAAGCTCCGCTTCCGTATCGGTCACAAATTTATTTAATGTCACGACAACAGGAACCTGATATTTCTGAAGATTCTCTATGTGTTTTTCCAAATTGACAATCCCGCGCTTTAAGGCGTCCAGATTCTCTTTTCCCAAATCCGCCTTGAGAACGCCGCCGTTATATTTCAGGGCGCGAACAGTCGCCACCAGTACAACCGCACCCGGCTTTAACCCTGCCATCCGGCATTTAATGTCTAAAAACTTCTCCGCACCGAGATCAGCGCCAAATCCGGCTTCCGTAATGACATAATCCGCCATTTTTAACGCCATCTTTGTTGCCCGCACGCTGTTGCAGCCGTGGGCGATATTTGCAAACGGCCCTCCATGCACAATGGCAGGCGTATTTTCCAATGTCTGAATTAAATTCGGCTTTAAAGCATCCTTTAACAATGCCGCCATAGAGCCGACTGCGCCAAGCTTTTCTGCCGTAACCGGATTTCCATCATAATCATAGGCGACAATGACTCTTGCCAGGCGTTTCTTTAAATCCTCCAGATCTTCCGCAAGGCAGAGGATTGCCATAATTTCCGAAGCAACCGTGATAATAAAATGATCCTCTCTTACCACGCCATCCGGCTTTGCGCCCATGCCGATCACAATATTCCTTAACGCGCGGTCATTCATGTCCAGGCAGCGTTTCCATACAATCTGCTTCGGATCAATGCGCAGCTCATTTCCCTGCTGCAAATGGTTGTCCAGCATGGCGGCAAGAAGATTGTTGGCGCTCGTGACCGCATGGAAATCCCCGGTAAAGTGCAGATTTAAATCTTCCATCGGGACTACCTGCGCATAGCCGCCTCCGGCAGCGCCTCCTTTGATCCCGAAGCACGGTCCTAAGGAAGGCTCCCTCAATGCAATGACAGCCTTCTTACCCAGGCGGCCAAGCGCCTGTCCCAGACCCACAGTCGTTGTGGTCTTCCCTTCCCCGGCAGGCGTCGGGTTAATGGCTGTTACCAGCACAAGCTTCCCGTCTTCCTGTTCCTGGATACGGTTCCACAGTTCATCGGACAGCTTAGCCTTATATTTCCCGTAATATTCCAGTTCCTCTTCGGAAATGGACAGCTTCTCTGCTACCTCTTTGATCGGAAGCATAACGGCTTCCTGCGCGATTTCAATATCTGTTTTCATCGGGACACCTCCTTAACTTAATGTTTCCATTATATACAAAGAATCTGGAAAAAACAAGGAGCAAATTACGGCCTTCCCACTAACTGTCCCAGTCTTGCATAGGCGTCCGGCACCCGGTTTGCCCAGGTAATCCCAAGCACAGGTTTTCCCTTATAATCAAACCCATAGCAGATATATCCGGAGATCATTTCCACATGGTAAATATTGCGGAACCGCCCGTTGCTCTCCCCTGATTCAAACATCAGATCACCCGCACGAAGCTTCATATTTTTAATGTTTTTATTACTCAGCCCGCCTTTAATTACTTTTTTGCCTTTTACGCACCATTTTCCCTGATCGGCGGCGACAGGGGCATAGTTTCTATTTCCCAGGGTAATCCCGATTTTCTTATAATTCCGCCAGGTCAGGGAACTGCAGTCATAATAGCCCTGCGACATCCTCTTTGCCTGGCTGTATGTACCGTTTTTTGCCATCCGGATAGCGCCTTTCACCACTTTATACTTTCCCGGGGAAACAACCGAGACGGCGCAGCCAAAGGAAATTTCCCCAATCGAAGCCTTAATCACCGCATTCCCTTTTTTTCTCGCCTTTAACTTTCCATTAGAAGAAACCTTTACCACCTTAGGGTTGCTGGAGCTCCACTTCACTCCCTTTTTCACGCCTTTTACCTTCAGCGGCTTCGACTGCTTTTCCTTCATTAACAGGGAATTCTTTGCCATGCTTACCCTGACAATCTTTAATGTCACATAAAACTGCTTTTCATTAATCGTAATCGTTACTTTTGTCTTTCCTTCCCCGGAAGTCCATAAAGAAATCACATTTTCTCTCAAAGAACCTTCCACAGAAACCTCCGAATTCGATGAAGTAAAGCTTACGACTATACTTTCATCATAGCTTTCGCTTAAAGAAACACTGCTCTCTAAATCAAAAGTAAACGACGGCTCCATATAATCCGTAATATAGGCAGTTTTCGCAGTCTCGCCTTTTAATGCCACATTCGTTAAATCCGGCTTTACGATAAAATTAAAATATGCGGTAAACAACTGATAACTGTCGTCGCCGTAGCTGTCATCATAATCATCGTCGCCGTAACCATCGTCATAGCCGTCATCATAATAATCGTCGCCATAGCTGCCATCATAGTCTCCATCATAATAGCCGTCGCCGGAGCCATCGTCATAAAGACTGCCGCCGAAACCATCCGTATAAAAATCATCCGAATAGCTTTCTATGCCGCTAAAAATATCGTCAAAAAGGCTGTCATCTTCTGTGATATTCCTTTTGACATAAACCGTAACCCCTACCTCTGCCACGCCGTGGGAAACCGCGGAAAACGTACCGTCCTCATTGATGTCGATAATTTCCGGGGAATCGCTTCTAAATTCCACAGAATCCACCGTTACGGTTTCCCCATTGTCTTCATAAGCCTCCGCTATCTCAAACCTTCCGGTATCTCCTGTCACAAGCTCCCTGCTGCCGCCCTCTTCCGTTACCGGAATCACAACCTCCTCTGCCGAAACAAACGGCGCCAGCGTCAAAGCAGCCACACACGCCAGACAGAAAAAAACTCCTCTTTTTACAATATCCAACATCGTTTTTCTTTCCTTTCTTTTGTCTTTTTACAGCCTGAAAAAGCTGCGCTGGCAATATTTTACTACTTTTGACGCTTATAATCAAGCAGTAAGTATATAAATTTACGTGAACGAAAATGTATCTTTAAGCCCTTTCCAGTGCTTATCTTTTTCCGAAAGGATAAGCTTCATCCCCTCTTCCATCGGCCAGGCAATCCCGATATCCGGATCGTCGAACGCCACGCCGCCCTCATCATCCGGGTGGTAAAAATCCGTCACTTTATAACAAAATTCCGCTTCGTCAGAAAGCACTAAAAAGCCGTGTGCAAACCCTTCGGAAATGTAAAACTGCTTTTTATTCTCCGCGCTCAGCTCTAAGCCGTACCATTTCCCATAGGTCGCGGAATGCTTCCGCAAATCGACGGCGGCATCGAACACCCTCCCGCGAATAACACGGACTAATTTTCCCTGCGGGTACTGCTTCTGATAATGAAGCCCCCGCAGGACTCCCTTTACCGACATGGACTGGTTATCCTGCACAAACTTCATTGTAAGCCCGGCTTCCTCCATATCCTTCTGGTTATAAGTCTCCACAAAATATCCCCGCTCATCTCCGAAAACCGTCGGCTCTATGATATACAGCCCTTCAATCGGGCATTTTTCCACTTTAATTTTTCCCATGACAGACCTCTCCTTTTCCTTTGCCTACTGCTGCAGGCGCTTGCCATACATATGATCGAAATAATTCCGGTATTCTCCTGACAGGATCTTTTCCCACCATTCCCTGTGCTCCAAATACCACTGGACCGTCCTGTGGATGCCGTCGTCAAATTTTGTCTGCGGCAGCCACCCCAGCTCCCTGTGGATCTTGCCCGGATCAATCGCATAGCGCATATCATGCCCGGGGCGGTCCGTTACATAGCTAATCAAGCTTTCCGGTTTTCCAAGCTCCCGCAGGATTGTCTTTACGACTTCTAAATTGGTGCGCTCATTATGCCCGCCAATGTTGTAAACCTCCCCTTCCCGTCCTTTTCTGATTACCAGATCAATCGCCGAGCAGTGATCCACGACATACAGCCAGTCCCTTACATTTTCCCCTTTCCCATAGACCGGAAGCGGCTCGTCCGCCAGAGCACGGCTGATCATCAACGGAATCAGTTTCTCCGGAAAGTGGAACGGGCCATAATTATTGCTGCACCTGGTAATGGAAACCGGGAGCCGGAATGTCCTGTAATAAGCTAACACCAGCAGATCCGCACTGGCTTTGGAAGCCGAATACGGAGAAGACGTATGAATCGGCGTTTCCTCGGTAAAGAACAAATCCGGGCGGTCTAACGGCAGATCCCCGTAAACCTCGTCCGTGGACACCTGATGATAGCGTTTAATGCCGTATTTCCTGCAGGCGTCCATTAAAACCTCCGTGCCGATGACATTCGTCATTAAGAAAATCCCCGGATCTTCAATCGAGCGGTCCACATGGCTTTCCGCCGCGAAATTTACGACAATATCCGGATGCTCCTCCTCAAACAACTTCTCCACACATTCCCTGTCGGCAATGTCCCCTTTCACAAAACGGAACTGCGGAGACTTCATCGCCTCCTCCAATGTAGACAAATTTCCGGCATACGTTAACTTATCCAGGCAGATCACCCGATCCTCCGGATGGTTTTCCAGTTCATAATAAATAAAGTTGCTGCCGATAAAACCGGCGCCTCCTGTCACGATAAGATTCATTTCTTCTACAATCCTTTCCCTTCTTTGAAAATAATATCCATAAAAATAATACTCATAAGATCCGCAGATCCCGACATACTGTCCCATGATTTACCTGTCAATATATTTTCCGTCCAAAACGTCTTTTAAATATTTGCCATACTGGTTTTTCTTCATCACCTCATACGTCTTTAAGACCTCTTCCCTTGTAATCCAGCCGTTCAGATAGGCAATCTCCTCCAAACACGCTATCTTCCTGTGCTGGTGCTGCTCCATTGTCTTGACAAAATTCGTGGCATCCACCAAAGATTCATGCGTCCCTGTGTCAAGCCAGGTAAAGCCCTGCCCCAGAAGCTCGACATTTAACTCCCCTCTTTCCAGGTAAATCCGGTTCAGATCCGTAATTTCCAGCTCCCCGCGGTCAGACGGCTTTAAATTCTTCGCAAATTCCACCACACGGTTATCATAGAAATAAAGCCCGGTCACACAATAATTGCTCTTTGGATTTGCCGGCTTTTCCTCAATGGAGACAGCCTTGCCTGTTTTGTCAAATTCCACAATCCCGAACCGCTCCGGATCATCCACATAATAACCGAATACCGTCGCCCCCGTTTCATTGGCGGCAGCCCTTTTCAGGCGTTTTTTCAGCCCATGCCCGGCAAAAATATTATCCCCGAGCACCATCGCCACAGCATCTTTCCCAATAAAATCCGCGCCGATAATAAACGCCTGCGCAAGCCCGTCCGGGCTCGGCTGAACCGCATACGACAGCTTAATCCCAAACTGCTCCCCTTCTCCTAAAAGCGCCTCAAACCTCGGCGTATCATCCGGGGTAGAGATAATTAAAATATCCCGGATTCCGGCATCCATCAGAATGGACAGCGGATAATAAATCATCGGCTTGTCATAAATCGGCAGCAACTGCTTCGACGTCACCTTCGTCAAAGGGTACAGCCTTGTGCCGGAACCCCCGGCAAGAATAATCCCTTTCATCCAAAAACCTCCTTACTTTTTCCCCCGGCAGCAAAAAACTCCTGCCTGTTTTGTAATATGCAATGTCCCTTTCTTTTCCAGCTTTCCCTGCAAAAATTTCCGGAATTCCCCGTAACGGTCATTTAAATATTCCTCCTGATTCCCGTGGCAGGAAGAAATATAGGAAAGCAGCGGCTTCACATCGTCAATCTCCAA
>CANREH010000142.1 GCA_947629585.1 uncultured Lachnospiraceae bacterium
CTGCCGATTTTCGCTTTGGTGATGTTTCTTGTTTACTATGTTTCCGTCACTACGGTTGGAACATGGGCGACGGACTGGGCAAATGACGGCGTATTCGGGGAAGGCTGGCATTTATTTGGCATAGAAAGCCTGTTTATCCCGTCGATTCCGGATATCATTTCCGGCGGCCTGGAAGCGGTTGGCTGTGCAGACTGGCTGTCGGGGCTGATTCTTGACGGCATTGTCGCCGGTGTCGGCGCTGTGCTGGGCTTTGTGCCGCAGATGTTAGTGCTGTTTATTTTCCTTGCATTTTTGGAAGCGTGCGGCTATATGGCAAGGGTTGCCTTTATTATGGACAGAATTTTCCGCAGGTTCGGGCTTTCCGGAAAGTCTTTCATTCCAATCATGATTGGGACAGGGTGCGGCGTGCCGGGCGTCATGGCGTCCAGGACGATTGAAAATGAACGGGACCGCCGGATGGCGATTATGACGACGACATTTATTCCCTGCGGCGCAAAGCTGCCGATTATCGCCATGATTGCAGGCGCATTTTTTGGCAATTCCGGGCTGGTTTCCTGGAGCGCTTATATTGTCGGGATTGCCGCCATTATCTGTTCCGGCATTATTTTAAAGAAAACAAAGATGTTTGCCGGAGATCCGGCGCCGTTTGTCATGGAGCTTCCGGCTTACCATATGCCGACGGTGGGAAATGTGCTCAGAAGCATGTGGGAGCGAGGTTGGTCCTTTATCAAAAAAGCGGGGACGATTATTTTACTGTCTACCATCTTTATCTGGTTTACTACTTATTTCGGATGGGTAGACGGACAGTTCCGTATGCTTGACGCAATGGAAATTGATAACAGCATTCTGGCGGCTATTGGAAGCGCGTTTGCCTGGATCTTTAAGCCGCTGGGATTCGGCGACTGGAAGTCCTCCGTTGCGGCCATTACCGGGCTGGTCGCAAAGGAAAATGTGGTTTCCACCTTCGGGATTCTCTATGGTGTGGAGGAAGTTTCGGAAGCCGGGGATGAAATCTGGGGAGCGCTTGCCGGAAGCATGACGGCGCTTGCCGCGTATTCTTATCTGGTATTTAACCTTCTGTGCGCGCCTTGCTTTGCCGCAATGGGAGCGATTAAGAGGGAAATGAACAATATCCGGTGGTTCTGGTTCGCTATTGGTTATCAGTGCGTGCTTGCTTATCTGGTTGCGCTTGTAATTTACCAGGTAGGGATGTTAGTGACAACAGGCGCTTTTGGAATCGGGACAATCGTGGCATTTTTACTGATTATTGCATTTTTGTATCTTTTGTTCCGTCCATATAAGGAAAGCACAACCTTGAATATCCGTGTAAGGACAACGGCGGCTAGGTCATAATATTTGTTATGCTGAGGAAAGAGGGGGACTGCAGGGCAGTCCCTCGATTTTGACAAAGAAAGGTGCGATGATATGGGGACATTGGTTGTTTTGATAATATTGCTGGCAGTCGTCGGGTGGAGCGTAAGAAGCATGGTGAAAGATAAGAAGGCAGGAAAATCCTTACAGTGCGGCGGCGACTGCAAAAACTGCGGAGGGCACTGCAGGTAGATAGGGAAAGGGGAAATCCATATGCAGGGATTAGAAAAAAGAAAGAATGTGCCGGATTCCCGAAGCTATGAAAGGCCGCAGATGAAGAAGGAGATGGTGATCCGGAAGATGAAAGAACGGGGATGCCGGATCACAAAACAAAGGCGAATGCTTTTGGACATTATTTTGCAGGAAGACTGTTCCTGCTGCAAGGAAATTTATTACAAGGCATCCCGTATAGACAGCAGGATTGGCTCTGCCACGGTATACAGGATGATCAATATTTTGGAGGAAATCGGGGCGATCAGCCGGAAAAATATGTATAAAATAGCCTGCGGTTCCGATTGTGACGTGGAACATGCCTGTAAAATAGAATTTGATGACAATACAGTGATAGAGCTGTCTGCAAAAAAGTGGAATCAGGTGATCCAGACAGGGCTGTCAATATATGGATATATGGATGGAAAACATGTGCGCAGCGTAGAGGCAAAGCCGTGTAAGTGCGCGGAGTAATCCTAAAAAACTCAAAGGGGCTGCCGCAATTTTGTATATTCAGTTCTTAATTGCGGCAGCCCTTGATCCCTTTATGTAACCGGTTCTTCTTGTAAATGCCCGGCTAAAAATTCTATAAATTCTTTTTCCGGCAGTGGCTTTGAAAAGTAATAGCCCTGGATATAGCTTACTCCCAGCTCTTCCATAGTCTGGTACTGCTCTTTTGTCTCAATCCCCTCGGAAACGATGGATAAGCTCATTCCGTGGATCATATGGATCGCCGCGTCCATGACATATTTTGCCTTTCCGTTTTCGAAATAGGCGTTCGTCATGCTTTTGTCAAATTTGACGATATCTACCGGCATATCCACAATATAATTCAAATTGGACTGTCCTGTGCCAAAATCATCCAGAGAAAAATGAACCCCGTAATTTAGCAGGCTTACCATATTGTCTAACAATGTCTTTTTCGCTTCCATAGAGGCGGATTCTGTAATTTCCAGATTGATGAACCCCGGAGATACCTGATGCTGCTCCATGATTTTGATATAATCTTCCGCCAGCTTTTCATAAGCGCATTGGACGACGGACAGGTTAACTTCAATATAATGCAGCCCGTATTGCTCCAGGGAGGCATTTTTGATAAGCTTACATACCTTTTCAAATACCATTTCCCCCAGCGACAGGATCATGCCGTTCTTTTCCGCGACATCAATGAAAACGCCCGGAGGAACGATATTTCCGTTGGCGTCTTTAATGCGCACCAGCGCTTCGGCGGAGGTAAAACGGTGTTCCTTTGTGGAATAAATCGGCTGGTAATAGACCTCGACCCAGTCTTTTTCTATTGCGTTTGTAATCAGGAGCTCCGTTTCTCTTTCTTTGTACATTTTGGAAGCGCTTTTTTTGTCGGCGATGCAGAAATGTTCCTCGGAAAGTTCCCAATTATCCTGACGGACATGGTGGAGAAGATATAAAATGTCGTCCGCATTATCTACGATAGTGGAATCCGGGAGGTATACATAGCTTGGCCGGACAAAAATATCCCTGTTCCTGCCCCATCCCTCTTCGAAACGGGCAGCCAGCCTGGGAAGGTATTTTTCTGCGATTTCCCTGTCTTTAAATAAGAGCAGGATTTCATCCTCTATATTTTTAAATACATAGGCATCCGGTAATTTTAATAAATATTCCACAATTTCCATTTTTGAGGATTCCTGGCTGGTGCTGATATTCTTATGGAAGGAACGTTCAAAAACAATGCTTAAAATCGAAAAGGATATCCCTTCATTGCAGAGCTGCCTTGTGTACTGCACCAGGGCATTGTGGTTAAACAGCCCGGTCTGGCGGTCTAAGTTCGTTTCTGGATTTTCCAGCTTCAGATAAAGGATCATAATGCCGATGGAGCAGGCAAAGCCTACAATCAAAAGTTCATTATGGAAAAACTGGACCAGGGAGGCGATTGTCCATACTAAAACCCAGGCCCGTACCGCTTCCCGGCGTTTTGGGTTGATATGTCCCCGTTCCTTGTATATCAGGAAAAACACGACGATCAAAAGTCCCACGGCAAGGAGGTAGGTTGCAAATACGCTGGGCCCTTCCGTATATAAAACCGTGTTTCCGTCTTCGCTGTAATGGTAATCAAGCGGCAGGATGTAGACAAGGATAATGCCTGCAAAGGTAAGGAGTGTATATTTTAAGGATTCATTCTGGTACTGTACTTTCTTTTTGTAGACGTCTACGCATACATAAAGAACGGCAGATAACGCGACGCCAAGCAGTGATGCGAGATAGGTTTTACAGATAAAGGCTACAAGAGGCTCAGGCAGTCGGTCGATATACCAGATGGAGAACACGGAAAGGATATCGAAACAAATGCAGGCAAAGGTCACGCAGAATGCCCGCCAGAATGCTTTTTCCGTATTCAGATCCATTCTCTTTTGGTGCATATAGAAATATAATAATGTCAGCATTAATGCAAGCCCGCCGCATTGCAGGTAGATATTCACGTCTTGTCACCCCTTTTTCAATGGCAATAATATGTCAAATTATACAACAAAATTGGTTCTGTGGCAATCCATTTGGGATAAATTTTCTAAAAATGGTATCCTTGCGCCGACGGCAGCCATTTTTAGCGGATCAGGCTCTTTTGCCGTTATTTGTAAAATCCCTGCCATCGTATGACTCTATATGAGAAATTGTATCAATAAGATACTTGACGCAGGTTTGTTTATCCGTTAAGATAACTGTGGGTTAGATATAACTAACTTAAAAAATTTTTGAATGAGGAGAAGAAGAGTGAAAAAAATAATGTAGGAAAGAAAGGAGAAGCCAAAGGCAGGCACAAATGGCATCACGCCTTTGGCATGATACAAAGTATGAGCGTTGTGATTATAGGAGGACATGACAGGATGGTCTGTCAATATAAAAAGATCTGTAAAGAGTATCACTGCAAAGCGAAAGTTTTTACACAGATGTCGGCAAAGCTGAAGGATCAGATAGGCTCGCCGGATCTCGTGATTTTATTTACCAACACCGTATCCCATAAAATGGCGCGCTGCGCTGTTTCCGAAGCGGAGCGCTGCCATGCGGATGTAGTAAGGTGCCATACCAGCAGCCAGAGCGCGCTGAGCGAGATATTGGGAAAGGCGTGCGGGATGGCGTTAGCTCGTTGATATTGGATGTCTTGGTATTTTGAGAAGAAAGCAGCTTTTTCTTAGGGGCGTATGTCATATTTGGAAATGTAACTTTATTGGGGCGGAATCCTGGATTTTAACATAGGCGTTCCCGGTATTCAATGACATAAGTTCCGATGCAGATATGAGAAAATTTTTCTTTGTTGGAGCCACAGATTTGATATGTAAAGTATTCTTAAAAAGATGGAATCTTTTACTTTCGCCATAATATTGCTGTTCAAAATCCAATGTTTTTTCATCCGTGGTGCGGAAAGCAATCAAATTGGAAAAGCCCTCAAATTTTCTTAACAGTGTATTGCAGATAAGAAGGCTGCGGCTGCCATGTTCTGATAGATAGGCTGGGATGCCTGAAAAGTAAATATTGTTGATAAAGCAGGGATCATCCAGTATAAGGTAAATTTTTTTCTTGGAATCTTCTGACATTTCCTGTTTTTTCCGGAGAATTAAAGATAACAGCAGAAATATAAATATGCGGGAGCTTTCCGTGTTATCATCGTCCAGAAAGAGCGCGCTTCCTGACAAATTTAAAAAAGAGGAAATGGTATCATAGCCGCTGCCGTTGCTGCCTTCGTCAAACAGGGAAAGAAAATGGCTCAGTTTCTTTATTATTTCATCTGTTATGTCCAGCCAATCATTTGAAAATGCAGTTTTATTTTTATTGAAAATAAGCATATTCTGGAGCTCTGTAAGAGATCTGTGCTGCAACATCCATGATATGTCCCTATTTGCAGGGACATCTACCGTGGATGGATGGAGACAGGATAGATTCTGGATGAAAGCCGTAAATAAAATTTCTTTTACCAGATCCATATCCGAGTTTTTGGGCAATTGCCAGAATAGAAGATCTATGCAATTGATGAGTTCTTTCTTTGGATCACCACATAGAAGGCATTCTTCTGACAGGTTCCATCGGAAATGACGGTGAGGGGATTTATCATGGCAGGAAAAGAGAGTATCGGTATCTTTTTGGAAAAGAGGGAGATACTCTTTTTTGTCATTGACGAATACGAACAGGGCGTCCGGATATTTTCTGCGCAGACGGAAAGCTATAGACAGGGCAAGGCTTGTTTTTCCCGTATGTGCATCTCCGATTATGAGAGTATTTCCGTGCTGAATGTTATCTCCAATAGGAAGTTTTTTCATTTGTCCTTTGTCAGTCTGCGTTTTCAGGTATAAGTCGGAATTGGGAATGGGATTCTTTTTTGTGTATTTTGTCATAATTGCTCCTTTCTTTTTTTTCTTGTTTCATATGATAGAGTTACTTTATAGTATGGTTGTTGCTTATGCCGTTTATTTTATCATAAAAAATAAAAAAGGTTAACAAAAAATGAAAAAAAATCATTGGAGGAAAGATTATGCAGGAGAAGAAAAAATTTTATGGGTATATTAGAGTATCGACCAGAGAACAGAATGAGGACAGGCAGAGGCTTGCACTTCTTGCCGCAGGAGTGCCGAAGAACCACATTTACATGGATAAACAGTCAGGAAAGGATTTTGAACGTCCGCAATATCAGAACTTGTTGAAAAAATTAGGGGAAAATACGGTTCTTTACATAAAGTCCATTGACCGGCTGGGTAGAAACTATGCTGAACTCAATGAACAGTGGAGAATTATCACAAAAGAAAAGAAAGCGGATATTGTTGTGATAGATATGCCGGTTTTGGATACCAGACGAGAAAAGAGCCTGACAGGAACGTTTATCAGCGACATTGTGCTGACGTTACTGAGCTATGTAGCGGAGAATGAGCGCATGAGCATACGTCAGAGGCAGGCAGAGGGTATCGCTGCGGCAAAGGCAAGGGGCGTTAAGTTTGGGAGACCGGCTGTACAGACGCCGGAAAACTTTTATGAGATATGCGGTCAATGGAAGGAAAAGAAGCTGACATTAAAACAGGCAGCCAGCGCATGCAATATGGCGGAAAGCACCTTCTTCGGGAAAGCAAAAAAGCTGGAAAAGAGCTGATTTTTAGGGAAATGTGATGAATTCAGAAAAGTGTACTTTTTCGAGTTGCTTATTTCTAAGTTTACTTAGAAAGCATTTTAGCACAAAACTTAGTTTATTTCAAGCAAAAACTGGTAAAAATATACAAAAAATGATAAAAAATTTCTAACTCGAAAAAGTACACGTTTTCGTATTATGGAAATAATGGGAAAAGCAGTAAGGGAAAAGGAGGAATTGACTTATG
>CANREH010000143.1 GCA_947629585.1 uncultured Lachnospiraceae bacterium
TCTATTTTGGCAACTTTTCCGATATGTGCCACATAACGGAAGGTATAACTTAAATGCAGCTTAATCAGCAGACATTAGTTAAACCCTTGATATAATTGTTCCTTAGTGTCGATCAGATAATAGTTCTGTTTCTTCCTGTTAAACCAACAAGGTGGTTGCTTCATAGTGAGTCTGTTCCCCTGACGCGGATGTTAGTTTCAAACCTGCTGGCTGTTTGCTTAAGTTCATGGACTGCCTCTTGGCAGTGGGGTTCGCATTAGTTCATCTTAGGCTGGATTCTTATATGCGAGGGTGTCGATGCCCCGTAATCATGAGTTTTACCAAGCCGATTGAACACTCTAATCCAACATAGAAAGAAGGCGATAACATGAACCCACTTTACATCGGTATTGATGTGAGTAGCAAATCCAATGTCGTACACTTAATGCTCCCTGATGGTCGGAAACAAAGCAACTTCCCTGTGGCAAACTCCCAAGAGGGCTCAACACGGATGGTAAAACGGATCCTTTCTGCAATCACTTCACATCCCCTCGATACGGTCATCATAGGTTTGGAAACCACTTCCGTCTATGGTGACAATTTCGTATATTTCTTAAGGGAAGACGCCACTCTGGCTCCGTTCAACAGGAAGATCTTTGTCCTCAATCCCAAGCAGGTTAAGCATTTCAAGAAAACCTATAATGACCTGCCCAAAAATGATTGCGTGGACTCCTATGTCATTGCTGACTGCCTACGCTTTGGTAGAATCAACAAAGAAGTTTATCTTGGAGACTACCGCTATAAAGCGCTCCAAAACCTCACAAGGGCACGTTTCTTTGCTGTCCAGAACCTCGTCAGGGAAAAACAGCGTTTTCTAAACGTCTTGTTTAAGAAGTATTCCACCATGACGCAGGAGAAGGTATTTTCCGATACCTTCAGCACTACCGCCCTTGCTGTCTACGATGAGTTTGAATCCGCAGAACCATTGGCGAAGATGGACTTACAAGAACTTACAAACTTCATTATACAAAAAGACAAGAACCGCTTCCCTAACCCTGATGCCGTGGCCAAAACTATCCAGAAAGCCGCCAGAAGTTTCTACCGTCTGCCCAAGACAGTAAATGACTCCGTTAATCAGGTGCTTTCTATATCCATAGCCTCCATAAAGGCGTTGGATGCTCAGATCAAAGAGTTCGATAAGGTTATATCTGCCCAAATGAAACTCTTGCCAAAATCGTTGATATCCATACCGGGTATCGGTCCCGTAATCTCTGCCGGTATCATGGCAGAAATCGGTGATATCAATCGTTTCCCCAGTCAGGCACAGCTCGGTAAATACGCTGGTCTTGCTTGGACTCAGAATCAGCCCGGTGGCTTTGAAACCGAAAACACGAAACTCATACAATCCGGAAACCGATTCCTAAAGTATTACCTGTGTGAAGGCGCCTTATCCCTCGTGAGATGCGACACGGAGTACAGCAACTTCTATCACTCCAAGTATAAAGAAGTGAACAGGCATCAACACAAACGTGCACTCGCATTAACTGCCCGTAAATTTGTGCGGTTAGTCTTTCGACTGCTGAAAGACAATCACCTATATCGAGCAGCGGAATAGTGATCTATTCTTGCTGATGAATGCCCTACTTCAAAAGCAGATTTCGCAGGGCTTGTTAAGGTTACCTTTTTTCAGCAAATGATATGAAAATAATTTCAAAATAATTTCAAAATAATTTTAATTTATATTTGACATATCACCCCTGGACTCTAATCCCCATAGCAAAGTATCAAGCTGAAATTCCACCTTAGGCAGATTCTGCATCGTTTCCCCATACCTTGCATCAATTTCATCCATGCTTTTCGGTTTGATGTCTCTCTCCCATTCTTTTAACAAATGAAAATAATCAGATAACTATTCCAAATTCATCAGCAATCTGCATAGCTGCATCTTTTGGAGAAAAATTATAATACTTAGCAACAAAATCAATTGCATCTCCTTTTTTCCACAACCAAAGCAGAAATATTTTTTATCTGCCGGCATTACTTTCATGCTAGCTGTTTTATTCTGATGAAACGGGCACTTGCACATATTGCTCCGATTGAAAACAATACCAGCCCGCTCCATAACCGCCCTTGCGGCCACTCGTTCCTTTACTTCATCAAATACTCCCATAATATCCTTTCTGGACAATAAAAAAGCATCTGTTTCTCCAGTCATGGATAACAAATGCTCCTTAAAGTTCCATATTCTTTTTTCTCATAGGTACATCTCTGTTCTTCTCGGTTTCCCTGACTTGCTTCTGCGTTTCTTTCAACTTCTCCTGAATAGAAACCTTTGCCTGCTCCTTAATCTGTTCTTTTGCCTTAGCCTTATTTTTCGGCTCATTTAATGCAGAGATAATATTGCCAAGAAGAACCTAAGACGCTTTCTCCAGTCGGGAAACAATCGCATTTACAACTTTGGAAACTACCGACTTAGAACTGTCGCTGAGTTTTTCCTTCGGCTGTTTCTGTAACAATTCTCCATAATCTTTTACTACATCAACATCATGCTGCACAGTTTCCTCTTTCACACGCTCTGTGACCACTTCACAAGCCTTTTCATAGGCAATGTCAACCGTTTCCTCAACCACTGCGTTTACGTCCTCTATCCTCATCATAAGCCCGTCTAAGATGGCTTGTTTCTCGTCAATACGTTTCTGCTGGTTCATGATAATAAAATCCTGCTGCTCCAGATAACTTGCACCACCATAGATCGGTTCAACATCAATATTCAATCCATGTTTCTGACACATGCTAATGCACAGCTTTCTGCATTCATCATCAAAGACCAGCTTCCGATTATTGTACTTTCCCTTTTTCTCATTCGTCTTCGGAAGTTCAAACCCTAATTCTTCCAATGCCTTATCTTGTTGGGAACATAATTTTCCATACCGGTTCAATGCGCCAAAAACGTGCCTTTCATGGATATGCGGAGTAACTTCATCAAGGTGTAAAGCCCAGTCCAAAATATGTACATGAGAACCATATCTCTTATTAAATTCCTCAAAGTATTCTGCGCTAATCTGAGCAAACACATCGGCAGAAACTGTTCCGTTTCTGACAAAAAAGACCAAGTAAATTTCTCTACTCAGTCTGTTAATAGCAACAATATTTAATTATTTTCCCGAAGGTAACAGCAACGAAGTTGCCAAAACTTGTGAAACTCTGCTACAAGTAATACCCAGTACTTAGTGGCGAAACGCACTAACTGGTCCAAGGTTGTCACCCTGGACGGACTAAGGGAAAATCCTTCCCCTTAACCCCTTTCTAGCCCCGGAAGCTGCATCAGTAATATTCAACGGGTGAATTTTGCCGAAACGGTGCCATAGCTAGACAAACGTTTCATGCTTGACTGGACACGGCATTTCATCCGTGACCCGACCGGACCTTGTCCTGAACCTAGTAGGCACTCACTCAAAGTAAAATCTTACTCCAGCATCTTGTGCAAGAGCTTGCTTCCTTACAATCCTGCAAACGATTTGATATCTATCCAACTACCCGAAGATTTGCTATATACACATATCTTTATTTGACTATCATTTTCAAGCGTATTAGCTGTATACAATTCTTCATCATTTAAATATATTCCATAAAGACCTTCGTCATTTGAAAAATAGGTTAAATTTCCAAAGATTGTTTCCCATGAATCACCAGACATGTAAGTGTTAGACAAAAGATTACACTCGCCTGATTCCACATTAACGCAAAATAAATTTGAACTATTATCTGTAAATTTTATCCCTAAATTCCCCAGCATATTCGTGAGTTTTTTATTTCCTAAAATATTTCCATCCTTTACTTCTATCAAAACCTTATAGTCATCATCTTTCAACAACATTAAATAATTAATTATGTCTTCTTGAGCAACTAAATAGTCATGCTTACTGTTTAGATATTTGTCATAATCTGACCACCACTTCTGATATAAACTATCTTCTCTGTGGTCAGTAAGATTATACCCAACTAGCAATTTTTCACCTATATATTGGGTAAACTTTTGCGCCCCGGAAGAATTTACATGTGTATTATGTCCGGTAGAATGTAAATCTGTGTTAAAATCTATAATATCTTCTTTCGTAAAATCAATATATTCTATCTCATTGTCTTTAGCAATTTGATCAACAGAATCAGCGAATAATTTAGATTCGTCACTGCAATCATACCCAGTGTTTATTAGGATCAATTTAATTTCTTCTTTCTTGCATAAATCTATTGTTTTTTTCAAATATTCTTTGGACAAGTCATCATACTTCAGTCCTTTTATGTTCTCGCTGTAAATGTGCTCGTCTCTATCAACAACAGCTATTAGCGGAGTTGGTCCTTTCCAAATTTCAGAATTAAGCACAACCTGTCTATTGTCATCAAAATCATCTTCCGTTAGTTCTGTCCATCGCGTATGATATTCGCCGAGATCAAATAACAACTCCCACCTTTTCTCGTATATATTGACTCCGTTGCCATCTGTCATATCCTCGTCATTGAACAAATCCAAAATCATTTGAAATTTATGAATGCTTAAAGGAAAAGCATCAAATTGAGCATGAACCTGTCCCCAACTTTCACTACAAACCCTTCCAGGCCACATATCAAAAACATCCAACACCACAACTTCTGGTTTCTTATAATCCAACGCATTGACTAACGTCCAATATGAAACTGGCAATGTACTTCCATTTGCAGCTAAATTATATGAGCTTATACCATAATCAGCCCAAAGTTCCATGGGATAAAATCCATGCCTCACATGACTAGACCCTAAAAAAAGAACATCTATGGGTTGTTTTTCTACGAAAAATGAAGAATATCTATTATCGCTCTCCTTAAGCTGCAAAATGCGGCTTACTCTGGTGATGCTACAAAACAAAATACAAATTAAGATAATGCCGCTAATTATTCTTTTTAAAACTGTATTCAAAACCGCCCCTCCTAAAATTGAAAATATATAAAATTGGCTGCGTCATATGTTGAACCCCAAATACCAAAAACCAGCAGCATTAAAACAGCAATATCTATTGCTATCCACCTAAACCAATAGTCCTGCTTAGCAATAACGTCTCTAATTTTTATTCCTTTATGTTTAAAATAATCCGCAAACAATAATACTCCAATTCCAATTAGCATTAGTTGAAAATTTTTCTGATCCAAACCGCAATTATATAGGGATCCGTCGAAAAGTATCCATCTATTCTTCGTAACAAATATAGATTTAATAATTTCGATGGCATCTAAAAATCGATTAGCTCTAAAAAATATCCATGAAAAGTCTACAAGTATAAATGTTCCGACTAAATGCGCTAGTTTATGACCCAATGATTCTCTGTTTAAGTGGAGTAATTTAACAAGCTTATCTCTAACAGGCTGCAGTATTTCTCCTACTACTTGATACAAGCCATTTATTCCGCCCCAAGCGACATAAGAAAACTGTGCCCCATGCCAAAGACCACTAACCAAGAAGACTATCAATTTGTTAATATATTTTCTTAGCTTGCCTTTCCTGCTTCCACCTAACGGAATATATAAATAGTCTTTAAACCATGAAGTCAAAGAAATATGCCAGTTTCTCCAAAACTCCGCCACAGAGGTTGAAAAATATGGTGCATTAAAGTTTTCCATCAACTCTATTCCCAGGATTTTCGCAGATCCCATTGCAATAATAGAATATCCGGCAAAGTCACAATATATCTGCACCGCAAATAGCATAGATGCCACTATTAGATACCATCCTGGATATGTAATGTAGTCACCATAAACAGTATCTACAAAAATTGCTATTCTATCAGCAAGAACTATTTTTAAGAAATAGCCCCAAAGCATTAAAAGAAAGCCTTCTCTTGCAACTTCAAAATCAAATTTTTTAGGCACTGCCAGCTGCTTTAACAAGTTTTTTGAACGTTCAATCGGACCTGCTACCAGTTGCGGGAAAAATGAAACAAATAGTGCATACCTAAAGAAATTCTTTTCTGCATATATTTCATCCTTATATACATCCATGGTATAGCTAAGAGCCTGGAATGTATAAAACGATATTCCGACTGGAAGAATAATGTCAAACACCGGAGCATTTAATTCCACATGAACTACTCGCATTACTTTTGCCAAAGTGTCAAATGCAAAATTAATATATTTGAAATAGAACAATATTCCCAGATTTAAAATAAAGCTAAAAGCTACCACCCATTTTTTATAAACCTGTTGTTTGTCCTCATCTAACTCCTGTTGTTTGATTTTTTCTATCAACAGACCGCTTACATAGGTTATAACTGTTGAAACCAGTATCAAGAGTGCATATTTTGCATTCCAACACATATAAAAATAATAGCTAGCAACTAACAGCCATAGGTATTTTATTTTGTCAGGTATAACAAAATATATAATTATGACTATCGGGAAAAAAAATAAAAAATCTATTGAGTTGAATAACATAACTCTTCCTCCAAAAAAGTGTACTTTTTTACCGGGTGTTTTCGTTATTCATTCAAATCAAAGTGTATTATACAAAGAAATACTGTAAAAGTCAACGAATCCCGCATTTTTTCATGCGGCTGTGGAAGGCGGGGTTGTGACATCGGTGGAAACGTCCACTCAAAATGCCATTGGAAAGACCGGTAAAAAAGTACACTTTTTTACCTTTTTTATTGCCTCGCCCCGTTAAAGAGCGGCATTTTGGTAGGCTTTTGCCCGGTACCGGAAACTTGCCGTAGGCATTCCGCATTCCCTTGCGGCTTCTTCATTGGTCAGCTTTCCGGCCATCCACCGCTGATACACATCAGGGAAATTGGCGGGCAGCGGCGCCGGCGGTCTGCCGAATTTTACGCCCCTCGCCTTTGCCGCCGCTATGCCTTCCGCCTGTCTTTGCCGGATGTTCCCCCTTTCATTTTCCGCCACAAAGGA
>CANREH010000144.1 GCA_947629585.1 uncultured Lachnospiraceae bacterium
AAATATATAGAGGAGATACTATCTTTTTAAAAACAAAAGAAGATATAAAATTAGGGAGTATAGTCATTCATGCGTTTATCGTGAAGATATCCGCTTTTCTCTTGAATTTTTTTCCTGTTTATGGTAAACTTTACCCATAAATTTAAAATCTTATTTATTAGAGGACTGTAATATTATGAAAGTAGAATTTAATCCTGACAAAGAGATTGTTGCTACGGTACAAAAAGGACTGGAGAGAACCGGCGGCTATTGTCCATGCCGGCTGGAACGGACAGAAGATTACAAGTGTATGTGCAAAGAATTTCGAGAACAGATTAAAGATCCGAACTTTACGGGATTTTGCCATTGTATGTTATATTATAAATCAAATGAATAGGAGGATTTATCATGGTTACAGAATTAACTCAGCAAAACTTTGAAACAGAGACTACCAATACGGATCAATTTGTCTTAATTGACTTCTGGGCATCCTGGTGCGGTCCCTGCAAGATGCTTTCTCCTCTGGTAGATGAGATTGCCGAAGAACGCCCTGATATCAAAGTCTGCAAGGTCAATGTTGACGAGCAGCCTGCCCTGGCACAGCAGTTCCGCGTTGTCAGCATTCCTATGCTGATTGTTATGCATCATGGCGAAGTTGTGCAGAAATCAATCGGTTATCAGCCAAAAGAAGAAGTTCTTGCTTTAATTCACGATTAAATAAAATACCCTGGGATTTCTCAGGGTATTTTTATATGTATTTTATTATAAGAAAGGGGATAGATCCATGGGTATTTTTACTGGAAAAACAGCTATCATTACAGGAGGAGGGAAAGCCAAATCCATCGGCTACGGCATCGCTACTGCTTATGCGAAGGAGGGAGCCAATCTCGTTTTAACAGGCAGGAATAAGCAGAAGCTTCTGGATGCCAAAGAAGAACTGGAACGTCTCTATGGCGTCCGGGTTCTTCCTATGCAGGCGGACGTGACGCCTTCGGAAGATTCCAGAGACAAAGTAAAACAGGTCGTTGAGCAGACCATTGCAGAATTTGGGCGGATTGACGTTCTAATCAACAATGCACAGGCTTCCGCATCCGGCGTTTCCTTAGCGGAACACACTTTAGAGCAATTTAATCTTGCGCTCTATTCCGGCCTTTACGCCACATTTTTCTATATGCAGGAATGTTACCCATATTTGAAAGAAACCCAGGGCTCTGTAATTAATTTTGCTTCCGGAGCCGGGCTGTTTGGCAATGCCGGGCAATGCTCTTATGCCGCCGCAAAAGAAGGCATCCGCGGGCTTTCCCGCGTAGCAGCCACAGAATGGGGCAAGGATAATATCAATGTCAACGTTGTCTGCCCTCTTGCTATGACTTCACAGTTGGAGAACTTTAAAGCTGCTTATCCGGAAGCTTACGAGAAAAATTTAAAATCCGTCCCTATGGGACGCTTTGGCGATCCGGAAACAGAAATCGGACGGGTATGCGTCCACCTCGGATCAGAAGATTTTAAATATATGTCAGGGGAAACCATTACTTTGGAGGGCGGCATGGGACAGCGCCCATAAAATGAAATACTTACGGCTCCCGCCCGCAAAACACCGGGACGCAGCTTTTATTTCCCGCTGCGTCCCAGTATTTTATATAAAATTTTATAAAGCTCCATCGCCTCTTCCGGCTCTAAATTGGTGCATTTTGCCATCTCTGCGGGAACTTTAACCGCTTTTTCTTTGAGGCTCTCGCCTTTTTCCGTAATGGTTACAATTAAATTCCGCTCGTCTTCCTCCGACCGCCTGCGGGCTAAGAGGCCCTTCGCTTCCATTTTTTTTAACAGCGGGGTCAGCGTGCCGGAATCTAAAAACAGGCAGCTTCCCAGTTCTTTTACTGTCAGGGACTTTTTTTCCCAAAGAACCATCATGGTAATATACTGCGTATAGGTCAGGTCAATTTCATCCAGAAATGGCTTATACTGCTTAATAATTTCTCTGGAACAGGCATACAGAGGAAAACAAAGCTGGTTTTCTATTTTTAAAGCGTCATATTTTTCGTTATCCATAACCTTCCATTCTTAAAATTGTTTTCGAACATTCATTCCGGGCAATGAATTCTGCCAATGTCCTGCTTTTGACAGGATTATCCATTACAATGGCTCCCTTAACAAATTCACTACCTGATTTTCAATTTCAAGCAGATCCGCCGTAGGCTCGAACCTTGCCACAACATTTCCTTTCCTGTCAATCAAAAATTTGGTGAAGTTCCATTTAATGTCGCTGGTATTCTCATAATTTGGATCAATCGTTGGAAGGACCGCTTTGAGCGTCGGCGTCAGTTCGTGCTCTTCGTCAAACCCCTGAAATCCCTTTTGGGATTTTAAATAGGTATACAGCGGGCTTTCCTTTTCCCCGTTCACCTCAATTTTTTCAAAAATCGGGAAGGTAATCCCGTAGGTAGAATCGCAGAAGGAAACAATCTCCTCTATAGAACCGGACGCCTGATTGCCAAACTGGTTGCATGGGAAATCCAGAATTTCAAAACCGTCCCCGGAATATACCTCGTACATATTTTGAAGCTCATCATACTGCGGCGTAAATCCGCATTCTGTCGCTGAATTGTTAATAAGAAGCACTTTTCCCCTGTACTTTTCTAAGGAAACCTTATTTCCGTCCGCGTCCAGAACCTCAAAGTCATAAATGGACGGGTGTTTCTCTTTTTCCTTCTCTTCCAGATAGGCATTATAAGCTGCCCTGACCGCTTTCGCAAGCTGATCGCTGCAGGACGTCGGCCTTCTTCCGCAGGTAATCCCCGACAGCTTTTCCTCAATCTGATCGACGCTCCAGCCATCCACCAGAATCGGGATTGCCTTTAAATTCCCATTGCAGCCTCCCAAAAACTTAACGTTCCGAATCACATCACCTTCAATATCCATGCTGATAAGCTGGGAACAGGTATTCTCTGTTCTGTAATCAAAATGCATAAATATCCCTCCTTTTGTTCAAGACCTGCCTGTGCAGATAAAGTTTTTCATAAAATTTTGTTAAATTTAATTGTGTACAATTATTACAGTCTCTATTCTATCCCATCTCCGTAAAAATGTCAACATAAAATCTTTTTGCCTACTTCACGCACCCAATCAGCTCATGAATATCTTCCACGCCATTGTTTTCCATGAACCGTTCGATCCCTTCGATAACCTCTATGGTTGCATACGGGTTGGCAAAATTGGCGGTTCCAATGGAAACGGCTGTCGCCCCTGCCATTATAAATTCCAGGGCATCCTCCACCGTCATAATCCCGCCCATCCCAATCACAGGAATTTTCACGGCATTGGCAGCCTGATAGACCATCCGCACCGCTATCGGCTTGATGGCAGGCCCGGAAACGCCGCCTGTTTTATTGGCAACCGCAAAGGTACGGCGGTTAATGTCGATTTTCATTCCCGTCAGGGTATTGATTAAGGAAATGGCATCGGCGCCGCCCTCCTGCGCCGCTTTCGCCATCACTGTAATATCAGTTACATTCGGGCTTAATTTCATGATGATCGGCTGCCTTGCCCGTTTTTTTACCTCTGACGTAATCCGCTCGGCTGCTTTCGGATCCTGTCCAAAGGCAATGCCGCCTTCTTTTACATTCGGGCAGGAGATATTGATTTCCAGCATACTGACATCCGGCTCATCAGAAAGCCGTTCCACTACCTCACAGTAATCTTCTATGGTTTTCCCGCAGACATTGACAATAATGTTTGTATGAAACTGCTTTAAAAACGGCAGATCCCGTTTTATAAAAACATCAATTCCCGGATTTTGAAGACCGATGGCATTCATCATGCCGCAGGCAATTTCCGCAATCCTCGGCGTCTTATTTCCCGGCCACGGCACATTCGCCATCCCTTTTGTCACCACGCCGCCAAGACGGTTCAAATCGACAAATTCACTGTATTCTTCTCCTGATCCGAATGTCCCGGAAGCTGTCATTACCGGATTTTTCAAGGAAACGCCTGCAATCACTACCTCTGTATTCATTCTTTTTTCCTTTCTTTTAGACACTCATAAAACGATTTCTTCCGCAGAAAATACCGGGCCATCCTTACAGACACGCTTATTTTTCACATGGGAATGGCTGTCCGTCTCTTTTGACTCACAGACACAGGCAAGGCAGGCGCCGATGCCGCACGCCATTTTTTCTTCCAAAGAAAGCTGCGCCGGAATATGGCAGGCTTCTGCAAATTTCTGAATTCCTTTTAACATCGGCTTCGGGCCGCAGGCGTAGATCATATCCGCTGTCAGGCCATGTTCTTTTACTGCGTCTAAGACATTTCCCTTTGTCCCTGCGCTGCCGTCCTCCGTGGAAACATAGACTCTGGCATACGCTTCCAGCTCCTCTTTCAGAAAAAGCCTGCTGTCACGGTATCCAAGCACCGCCTGTACTTCGCAGCCCGGCTCTTGTGCCAGTTCTTTTGCCAGCTCCAGCATAGGCGGAATCCCTATGCCGCCGCCAAACAAAAGGGCTTTTTTCCCTTTTAAGGCATATCCGTTCCCAAGCGGTCCCATCACGGAAATACTGTCGCCTTCTTTTTTCTGGCTGAATTCCTCTGTGCCAGCTCCGGCAACACGGAATACCATGCGCAGCCTGCCCTTTTCCCGGTCAATTTCACAAATGCTGATCGGTCTTGGCAGAAGCCTTTCCGCACTGTCGCTGTAAAGCGCAAGAAACTGTCCCGCTTTTGCAGAACCTGCCATGAAAGACTCTTCTATCCACATGCTGAAAATATCCTCCGCAAGCTTAGTAAGCCCGGTAATCACTGCCCGGACCTTTCTTTTTTCTCCCATAATTAAATACCATACCCCTTCTTCTCAGCCAACAGACGGATTCAGAGGAAAATTGTGCTTGCACAAATTTTCCTCTGGGTTCGGCTGTTGAGGGAGCGCCATTTTATGAGCAATCCGCCTGCGTCAGCAGGCTTTGAAGCACGAAGTGCGAGATTGCGAATGGCGCAAGCTGAACTGTTATCAAACTCTTTCTTTTTAATGGCCGGAATGCGCCAGCGCGCCCAGAATATCCTCTTTCATATCCAGGACAGCCTGGCGGGAAGCGTCCGCAAAATTCTCTTCGCTGAATTTTTCTGAATAAGCCGCATTTTTATACGCCGCGATGATCCCTCTGGAAGAATTGACGATTGCCCCCAGTCCGTCCTCATGGAAATAATGCACTAAATCCTCTGCCTTTCCGCCCTGTGCGCCATATCCCGGGACTAAAATCAACTGCTTTTTCATAATCCTGCGAAGCGCCTTCCCCACTTCCGGATAAGTCGCGCCGACAACAGCGCCGACAGCACTGTAACCGCAGTCTCCAATCACTTCCTCACCCCACTCGGCGGCTTTTTCTCCTACCAGCTCATACAGCGGTTTTCCATTTACCATCTGATCCTGAAATTCCCCGCTGGACGGATTGGAAGTCTTGACTAACAGGAAAATGCCTTTGTTCTCTTCTTTGCAGACATCCACAAACGGCTTTACGCCGTCCGTTCCAAGATACGGGTTTACCGTCACAAAATCCTCATCAAAACCGGAACAGCTCTTACTTCCGATCAGGACTTTTCCAAGATGTCCCGCAGCGTAAGCAGCTGAGGTAGATCCGATATCCCCGCGCTTCACATCACCGATAACGACCAGATCCTTCGACTTGCAGTAATCTACCGTTTTCTTAAACGCAGCCATTCCCGGAATGCCAAACTGCTCATACATTGCAATCTGCGGCTTCACTGCCGGGATCAAATCATAACAGGCATCCACAATCGCTTTATTAAACTGCCAGATCGCCTCCGCAGCGCCCTCTAAGGTTTCTCCGAACTCTTCCAATGCCCTGCTCTTTAGATACTCCGGCACATAAGAAAGCATCGGATCAAGCCCGACCACAATCGGAGCCTCCAGTTTTTTTATCTTCGCCATTAATTTATCAATCATACTGTTTCCGCTAAAGGCATCTTCTGCCTCTTTAGCTCTCCTTCCTAAAAATCATTTTCTGTACTTGCAGTCTTACTTACTTATTTATTTTCCATATTGATATACGGTTTTTCCATCAACGATTGTCCGCAGCACCCGTCCTTTTACTTTCCTGCCGGAAAACGGGGTATTTTTCCCTTTGGAAACAAACTCCGAAGGATCGATAACATATTCTTCTTCAAAATCCGCAATCACAAGATCGGCAGGCATCCCTTTCCCCAGCGTCCCGGAATTGACATGCAGGATTCGGGACGGATTTAAGCTCATTTTTTCCACAAGCTGCATTTTTGTCAAAATTCCCGTTTCCACAAGCTCCGTTACTGCAAGGGAAAACGCGGTCTCCAATCCCACGATTCCAAAAGGCGCCGTCCTCATGGAAGCGTTTTTCTTTTCCGCTTCATGCGGGGCGTGATCGGTGGAAATCGCTTCCATGATTCCTTCTTTCAGGCCCTGCTTTAACGCTTCCACATCTTCCTTTTTCCGAAGCGGCGGGTTCATTTTATAATTCCCGTGATCCATAAGAATGTCGTCTTCACACATGCTGAAATGATGCGGGCAGACTTCTGCCGTTACCTCCGCTCCCAGCTCCTTCCCCAGTTTTACCAGGCTTACGCTGTCCTTTGTGGAACAGTGGCATAAATGAAGCTGTGCTCCGGTTTCCTTTGCCAGAAGAATATCTCTTGCCGCAATGACGTCTTCCACGGCATTGGAAATTCCCGGAAGGGAAAGTTCCTCCGCCCTCTTCCCGGCATTCATAACGCCGCCATTGACCAGAATCTGATCCTCACAGTGCGCAAGCACAGGAATCCCAAGCTCCGCCGCCTTTTCCATGGCCTGCCGGTAAAGCAGCGTATCCATGACCGACTTTCCGTCTTCGCTGATCGCTTTTGCGCCTGCACGCACCATTCCTTCGATATCCGCAAGC
>CANREH010000145.1 GCA_947629585.1 uncultured Lachnospiraceae bacterium
CATTTCATGAGCAATCCGCCTGCGTCAGCAGGCTTTGGAGCACGAAGTGCGAGATTGCGAATGGCGCAGGCTGAACTATTACAGGGCATAATGGATTTCCACCAGCGTCAGCCCTTTCGCAGGCGCCGTCGGCCCTGCCACGCTTCTGTCGCAGGCTTCCAGGATTTCTTTCACATGCTCCGGCGGATAAACAGAAAGCCCCGCCTGGATTAACGTCCCCGCTATGATACGCACCATATGATAAAGAAAACCGTTCCCGTTAATCCGTACCGTAACCATATCGCCCTCCTTAAAAATTTCCAGGCTGTTTACAGTACGCACCGTCGTTTTTGCCTGCCCGCCGCTGGACGCAAAGCTGGCAAAGTCATGCTCGCCAACCAGATATCCGGCCGCCTGCCGCATTTTATCCAAATCAAGAGGATAGTACAAAAAATGGGAATACAGGCGGTAAACAGGGATGTCAAACCTCCGGTTTAAGATTCTGTATTCATAAGTTTTGTCACAAGGGCAGTGCCGCGGATGGAAATCAGCGGGAATCTCTTTGGAATCCTGTACCGTGATATCGCAGGGAAGCCTCTGGTTTAAGGCAAAACAGATTTTGTCCGGCGGGATTCTTGTATCCGTATCAAATACCGCCACATTTCCCATCGCATGAACCCCGGCGTCAGTCCGGCTTGCGCCAATGACAGAAATATCCTCTCCCAAAAGCTCCGAAAGCTTTTCATTCATGACTGCTTCCACCGCAGTCCCGTTTTTCTGTGTCTGCCAGCCACAGTAATTTGTCCCGTCATAAGCCACTGTCAGCATAATCCTTTTCATGTTTTCCCTACCCTTCCCGGCATCGGCTATGCCATTCCCCTGCAGAAAACGATCCCTGCAATATAAACCGCAGCAGATAACATGGCAAGAAAATCTTTTCTTCCAAACCGCAGCGGCTTCATCTTCGTCCTGCCGTCGCCGCCGTGGTAGCACCTTGCATCCATCGCCGTCGCCAAATCATCCGCGCGCCTCGCCGAAGCAGCAAATAACGGCACCAGCAGCGGCACCATCGCTTTCACCCTCCGTATCAGCCCGCCTGTCTCAAAATCCGCACCCCGCGCCTGCTGCGCCTTCATAATCTTATCCAGCTCTTCCACTAAAATAGGGATAAACCGCAGCGTAATTGACATCATCATCGCGCATTCATGGACAGGGACATGAAAATGCCTTAACGGGCTGCACAGCATTTCCAGCCCGTCCGCCAGCTGCTTCGGGGTTGTCGTAAGCGTCATCAGAGAAGAAAACAGTACCAGCAGAACCAGCCGGGCAGCCAAAAATACCGCCTGTTCCAGCCCTTCCTCCGTAACGGTAAAAAATCCAATCGTTGCCAGCGCCGTTCCCGTCGTAAAAAACACCTGGAAACATAAGGTAAATACTAAAAGCATAGCAATTCCCTTAAGGCCGCGCACGATAAAAGAAAACGGCACGTTTGTCAAATATGCAGCCAGGAAAAAAACAAGTCCTGATATCAAAAACCCGATAACATTGCGGTTTAAAAAAATACTGATGACATAAATTAACGTCCAGATAAGCTTTGTCCTCGGATCAAGAGCATGGATCACGGACTTCTGCTGATAATACTGTCCAATGGTAATATCCCGAATCATATCGCTACCTCAATCCTTCCACAACCGCCCTGGCCGCCTGTCTCCTGGTACACCCAAAGGTTACCGGCATCCCTTCTTTTTGCAGGCTCTTTACCAAATGCGCAGCAGCAGGGATTGATAAACCTGCCGCCCTTACCGCTTCCTCCCGGGAAAAAACCTGCTCCGGCGCACCGTCAAGCACAAGCTTCCCTTCCTGCATGACTAAAATCCTGTCCGCATATTCCGCGGCATCCTCCATAGAATGGGAAACGACCAGAACAGACATTCCCGTTTCTTTATGAACCTTCCTTAACATCGCAAACAATTCCTTTTTTCCCTGCGGATCCAGTCCTGCCGCAGGCTCGTCCAAAACCATCAGCTCCGGTTTCATGGCAAGCACGCCCGCGATTGCCACCCGCCGCTTCTGCCCGCCGGACAGATCAAACGGCGATACGTCAAACAAATCTTCCCCTATCCCGGCAAGCTTTAATGCCTCAAAGCTGTTCATCTGTGCCTGGAGCCGGGAAAGCCCCTGGTTTTCCGGCCCATACATCACATCCTTCACCACGGTTGTCTCAAACAACTGGTACTCCGGGTACTGAAAGACCAGGCCGATTTTCTGCCTTAATTCCGGCATAGAAAACCCTTTTTCAGAAATGTCCTGTCCACGGTAATAAACAGCTCCCTCCGTGCTTTTTAACAGCCCATTCATTAACTGAAGCAGGGTTGATTTTCCGGAGCCCGTCACGCCGAGAAGCGCCAAAAACTCCCCGGAATCCACAGAGAACGATACCTGATCCACGGCATTTCCCTGCTCTTTCCCGTAACGGTAGCTGACCCGATCCAATACCAGAATCGGAAGCCTCTGTTTCTTCCCTTCCGTCATCTGCCCGGCAGCCATTTTCCCTTTTTCCCTCAAAGCCGCCAGTTCTTCTATGCCCCTGCCAAACTCCGAAGCCTGTTTCGTTTCCTCTTCCGGCAGTTTATCTTCTCTGATAAAATACTCGTCCGCCCTTGCACAGAACGCCCTTCGCTCCTTTTCCGGCAGGCCCTGGATCGCTTTCACAGCCTCTATGAACTCTGCCTCCGTCATAATCCCTGTTTCTATCGGAAGCCCCGCAAGCCTTAGTTCTCTTGCAATTCCGGCAATCGGCGGCAGGCAAAGGCGCAGTTTTTCCAGTTCCTGATCCCGGCTGAAAATTTCCTTCGGCGTCCCCGCCATCACAAGGCTTCCTTTATCCATCACCAGGACCTGATCCGCATAAAGGGCTTCTTCCATATAGTGGGTAATCAAAATAATCGTAATCTTTTCTTTCCGGTTTAATGCCATTACCGCTTCCAGCACTTCCTCCCGGCCTTTCGGGTCCAGCATGGCGGTAGCCTCATCCAGTACAATGCACTTAGGCTGCATGGCAAGAACCCCCGCAATCGCCGTCCTCTGCTTCTGCCCGCCGGACAGACGGTTCGGCGAGCTGTAACGGAACCTGTCCATGCCAAGCTTACGCAGGCTCTCCTCCACCCGGTTCCAGATTTCTTTCGTTTCTACCCCGATATTCTCAAGGCCAAATGCCACATCTTCCTCCACTACCGTTCCGACAATCTGGTTGTCAGGGTTCTGGAAAACCATTCCTACCTCTTTTCGGATAGAAAGCGTATTTTCTTCCTCACTGGTATTCTTTCCTCCCACCCACAACGCCCCTTCCGTCGGGAAAAGAAGCGCGTTCAAATGCCTTGCAAGGGTAGATTTGCCACAGCCGTTATGCCCCAGGATCGCAAGAAACGTCCCCTGCTGAATGTCTACGGAAATACCATCCAACGCCCGCACAATATCCGCCACATTTCCTTCCTCATCCCTGCGGATATATTCAAATGCGAGCTTTTCCGATTTTATTGCTGATTTCATAGCATTCCCTCTTTGTGAAAAAAAAGGCATCCGCCGAAACGGACACCCCTTTTTATCACTGGAATTAAACTAATTCAATTACAACTTCCATTGCCGCATCGCCTTTACGCTGCCCGATTTTGATAATACGGGTATAACCGCCGTTGCGATCCGTGTACTTAGGAGCAATTTCAGTGAAAAGCTTATTCACCAGATCTACCTGCTTTGTGTTCTTTTTCCTTCCGGCATTCTCCTTTGGAACCTCTTTAATCGGATAAAGAACCTTGAGCATCTGGCGCCTTGCATGAACGCGGCTTGGCATATCCTTAGTAACCTGCTTCTCTACCTGATCGTAAACGGTTACTTTTTTATTGTCCTTAATTTCCTTTACCCTCCTGCCGTTTGCATCTTTCCGTGCAACCTTCTGGGTTACGGTAATCGTCTCAAAATTATCTTTTTCACGAACTGCCATTGCGATCAAATGCTCTGCAATCTTGCGCACTTCCTTTGCTTTTGCTTCTGTTGTAACAATCCTGCCGTGATAAAGCAGATTCGTTACCTGATTTCTCAACAGGGCCTTTCTCTGGTTCGATGTCCTGCCGAGTTTTCTATAACCAGCCATGTCGTACCTCCTCTAAACTTGATTGCCTGCGCTATATTTATTCTTTATTCATCACCAAGATTTAATGATAATCCAAGTTCTTTTAATTTTCCAAGCACTTCTTCCAATGATTTCCGTCCCAGGTTGCGGACCTTCATCATATCTTCCGAAGTGCGGTTGGTAAGTTCCTGGACGGTATTGATGCCTGCCCTCTTCAAACAGTTATAAGAACGGACAGAAAGCTCCAGCTCATCAATATTCATCTCAAGAACCTTTTCTTTCTCATTGTCTTCCTTTTCTACCATGACATCGACCGTCTTGGCATTTTCAGAAAGATCGATAAACGTCTTTAAGTGTTCGCTTAACACCTTTGCCGCAAGGCTGACCGCTTCATCCGGAGCCAATGTGCCATTGGTATAAACGTCCAGGGTAAGCTTATCATAGTCAGTAATCTGACCTACGCGCGTATTCTGTATATTAAGATTGACTCTTTCCACAGGTGTATAGATAGAATCGACAGCAATCATTCCAATCGGAAGATCGTCCCTTTTATTTTTATCTGAGCTGACATATCCACGTCCGCAGGTAATGGTAAGCTCCATGTACAGCTTGCAGTCAGGACCGCCGCTTAACGTGGCAATCACCAGATCAGGGTTTAAAATCTCAATATCCGGATCCACCTGGATATCACGAGCCGTCACTACCCCTTCCCCGTCAAATTCAATATAAGCAGTTTTCGGTTCTGAAGAATCGCTGTTATTTTGAATTGCAAGGCTCTTGATGTTCATGATGATTTCCGTCACATCTTCCTTAACGCCCGGAATCGAACTGAACTCATGAACAACGCCCTCAATTTTTACCTGGCTTACAGCAGCGCCAGGCAGGGACGAAAGCATGATCCTCCTTAAGGAATTACCCAAAGTAATACCGTAGCCACGTTCCAATGGTTCCACTACAAAACGTCCATATCTCTTATCTTCTGAAATTTCGATAATTTCAATGTTAGGCTTCTCAAAATCAAACACTGCGGACCCTCCTTTTGGGTTTTTCCATGCTAACGATTATTTAGAATACAGCTCGACGATAAGCACTTCATTTACAGGAGTATCGATCATCTCTCTTGTAGGAACCTCCTTCACTGTCCCTGAAAGGGCTTCCTGATTTGCCTCTAACCACTCTGGCACAACCGTCTTTCCTGTAACTTCGAGGATATCCTTATATCTCTGCATATTTTTGCATTTTTCTTTTACTTCAATTACATCCCCTGCTTTTACTTCATAAGACGGGATGGTAACACAACTGCCGTTTACGCAGATATGCTTATGGCGCACCAACTGCCTTGCTTCTTTCCTTGTCCTTGCAAAGCCCAGCCGGTAAACAACATTATCCAGCCTTAACTCCAGGAGAATCATTAAATTCTCGCCGACTGTCCCGTACTTTGCTTTCTTCGCCTTTGCGAAATTGTTGCGGAAAGGCTTCTCCAAAACGCCGTATACAAATTTTGCCTTCTGCTTTTCTTTTAACTGTAAACCGTATTCGCTCTGTTTCTTACCGGTATTTGTCTTTCTTTTGGATTTCTTATTAAGACCCATATATACAGGATCAAGTCCAAGAGATCTGCATCTCTTCAGAACAGGACTCATATCTCTAGCCATTTTATTAACCTCCTTGTAATCAATTAAACTCTACGACGCTTCGGCGGACGGCATCCATTATGAGGAACCGGCGTTACGTCCTTAATGCTGACTACTTCAATGCCGCATGCCTGAAGAGCACGGATCGCTGCTTCCCGTCCGGAACCCGGGCCTTTTACCATAACCTCTACGGACTTCAGGCCATGAGGAAGCGCTGCTTTTGCTGCTGTCTCTGCTGCCATCTGCGCTGCATACGGAGTAGATTTTCTAGAACCCCGGAAACCTAATCCGCCTGCGCTTGCCCATGAGATTGCATTTCCTTCCGAATCTGTCAGTGTAACGATTGTATTATTAAAAGATGACTGAATATGTGCCTGTCCACGGTCAACATTTTTTCTGACACGTTTCTTAGTCACTTTCTTAGTTGCTGTTTTCTTAGCCATTGAAATTAAACCTCCTTTTACTTCTTCTTATTTGCCACGGTACGCTTCGGACCTTTGCGCGTCCTCGCGTTGGTCTTTGTTTTCTGTCCACGAACAGGAAGTCCCTTTCTATGGCGGATTCCTCTGTAACATCCGATTTCCTGGAGCCTCTTGATATTCATGGCGATTTCTCTCTTTAAATCACCCTCTACCATATAAGACTCATCGATAACATCACGGATTCTTCCGACTTCTTCATCTGTCAAATCCTTGCAGCGTGTGTCAGGATTAACATTTGCTTTCTCTAAAATACGGTTGGAGCTTACTCTGCCGATACCGAAGATATAAGTCAGACCGATCTCAACACGTTTTTCTCTTGGTAAATCTACACCACTGATACGAGCCATGTGTACTAACCTCCATAAAAAATAAATACTATTGTCTTGCGCTTATTCTGTTTCTTACCATCCTGCGCCCATAAGCAGAACACAGGAATCCTGATTTAAGTAATGCAGGAAATTCCCCATTACGCCAGCCGCCTTAAACCATGGAAGGGAAGATGACGTTTTCCCCTGTATGAAATTCATACATGCAGTTAATCAGACTGTCCACGGTATCATTTGCAAACAAATCCTCTCAGGACTTGCTTACCCATAACACAAAAAGCAGGAACTATTCGATGTCAACAATATATAAGAACAATAGGAAGACTCTTCTCTATCG